>JBDTMQ010000121.1:0-5925 GCA_039934155.1 Acidobacteriota bacterium
CTGGACCTGCCGGCACTGTGAGGCCGAACAGCGTATGACGGAGGCCGATCCCGTATCGCGCCTTCTGCACGAGGGCGAGGCCGAGAGCAAACAGCCGCGTTATTCCTCTCCCGCGCTTGCCAAATGGGCCGATCCGGCTCATCGCGTGCTTGTTTGTCCCCGCTGCGGGATATCCGAGCTGGCCGACATTTCGTAATGCCAGCACCGCTTGTGATAGATTAGGATAAATGCTTAAGAACGAACTAGAAACTGCGATCGCCCTTGCCAGGCGGGCCGGCGAGAGCGCGATGGAATATTTTGCCGGCGAAGTGATCGCCGAGCAGAAACTCGGTATTGACAACTTCTATGAACCTGTAACGGCAGCCGATCGAGCGGCCAGCACGATCATTGTCGAGGGAGTCGCGGCCGCTTTTCCAGACGATGAGATACTCTCCGAAGAGGAGCCCGATGATCCCGTTCGTCGCCTTGCAGGTAAACGTGTGTGGATCGTCGATCCGATCGACGGTACGGCCGGATTTGTGAGAAAGGACGGCGATTTTGCTATCCAGATCGGTCTTGCGGAAAACGGCCGTCCGGTGCTGGGCGTCGTTTATCTACCCTTTTACAAGCGTATCTATTACGCGGTCAGCGGCGAAGGCGCTTTTGCCGCCGACGGCGGCGGAACCGCGCAGCGGCTAAAGGTGTCGGATACGTCCCAGTTTCGTGATATGAGGATCGCTCTATCTAAAAATCATCCCGCGATGAAAGAGGTGATCGATTCGTTCGACTTTAAAAAGAAATTCGACAGAGGGTCTGTCGGTTTGAAAATGGGTCTGGTCGCCGAGGATACCTGTGATCTTTATATACACCTTTCGGCCCGGACGAAGCTTTGGGACACATGCGGGCCGCAGGCCATCCTCGAAGAGGCAGGCGGCAAACTCACCGACCTTTACGGAAATGAATTCAGATACGATCGAGCCGATCTTCAGAACAGCGGTGGGATCGTTGCGACAAACGGCGCCGCTCATGACGCCGTGATCGCTCACATCAAACCCGTTCTCGAAGCGTTAGAGGACCCGCGTTCAAAAGCCCGAGCGCAGTAAGATCATTCGTGAGGTCCGAGGCCGGCGCCGTCCGCGTTTAGGCCGCGACCTACACGACGATCTTCACGCTGGCGTTTTCTGAACCGCCGCCAGGTGCCGAGCCCTTCGACTGACAGACTCATGATCACGCGCCGGTTGGCCAACAGCAGCCGCAGCCACGCCGCTGTGCCCATCTGCGGAAAGTATATTCCGCGAAAAAAGAGTCTTGCAACAAGGTGCCCGATACGCACGTCGATAGGCGCGGTCCGGATCGCGGTGATCGCCTCCCGATTACGTTCCGGGCTGTATGATCGTGCCCAAGCGCTAAAGGTTTCCAGCCTTGCTTCTTCGATCGACATCTTGAGCGGATTGTGGGCCATTACGAATGGTGCGAAATCCAGCCAGTGTTTCGGCCGATGCAGTCTGCCAGACTTTTCCAGCCGGTCATATAGCGGCGTCGCCGGAAACGGTGTCAGCTGTCCAAAAACGGGCAGTCCCGGCGCCCAGCTTTCTATTTCGTCGACCGTCCGGTCTGATACTCCGACCGTATCGTTATCCATTCCGAAAATGAATGAAGTAATGGCAAAGATGTTTCGGCGGGCAAGGCCGTCAAGCACATTTTGATAATTAGCCGGCTTTGAGAACGACTTGTTGACGTCCTTCATGTTGGCCGGATCGATCGATTCCATGCCGATAAAGATCCATTTTGCTCCGGCTTCGGCGATCAGATCTACCAGTTCCTCATCTGAAAGCAGATTGGCACTGATCTGAGCTACCCACGGCAATGTGGCATCGGCGGCGATCATGTCCCGGAGCAGAGATTTCAGCCGTTTTTTATTGATAGCAAGATTATCGTCGATAAAAAACACCGCGATCTGGCCTTTTTCGGCTTTTGCGCGAGCCTTTAGCCGCAACAGTTCTTCGATCACGCTTTCGTTCGTTCTGAAACGGATCGAATCGCCAAAAAACCCTGTTACCGTGCAGAATTCACAGCCGTAAGGACATCCGCGGCCGGTCTCGATCGGTACCACAAAGAACTTGCCCCAGCCCGCACCGAGCTTCGAAAGCACGGGCCGCATGAATTTCGGCACAAGGCTGAACTGTTCAAGGTCGAGCGATTCCCACGGTATATGTGGATATGGCTGGAGATTGGGCTTCTTGTCGTTTCCCTTAGGATCGACCTCGGGCTGATAGACCTCTTTTAAATTACCGGCGGCGGCGTCGCGAACGATCGCCGGCCATGTCTCATCGGCTTCGCCAAGCGCCACGGCATCGGCATGACGCGGGCCGCCGTCGCGGCCCAGGGCCTCATCGGCACATTCGGTAACATGCGGGCCGCCCATTACGACCGGTATTCCCGCTTCCCTGATCGCGTCGGCAAACAGGTATGCCCTCGCGATCATACGCGTCATCGATCCGATGCCGACCAATTCGATACTTTCGTCGCGGCAAAATTTTACCAGTTCTGCGCGGCTCATCGCTTTAGCGTTGCCGTCGATCAGAACGACCTCGTGCCCGTCAGGCGTCAGAGCCTGAAGAAGAAACATCCAGAGATGAGGCATGAAATTGCGCGTGACTCCGTTATCCGGATTGTAAAGTAAAATTTTCATCAGTTTCGAAATTCTGGCTTCAAATCAGGGCCGGTCTATCAGTTTTAATGGGCCGGGAGGAAAGTATGATCGGCGATCCAACGATATCCCTTAATAATCTCACCTTTTGGTCAAATATGCTATTTCATCAGCAGCCTTTTAATGATCGGCATAAAAAGCCGGTCGGGAAGCATCCGCCGTGCGGCTAGAATTCCACGTGTGTTCACTCCGTATCGCAGACGTTTTGAGCCATCGGTCACAGCGTCATAGATCATTTGCGCGACCACTGCTCCATCGGGCGCGCTCTCGCCGGCTTTCTGAAAATTCACGGCCGTGCGGTCAAACCAATGATCGTATACCGTTAATCCTTCTTTTCGCGTAACGATCTGTGAACGACCGTAAAAATCGGTCTTTATCGGCCCGGGCTCGATGATCTTGACCCGGATATTGAATTGCCCGAGCTCATATTGAAGCGATTCTGAAAATCCCTCGACGGCCCACTTGGTCGCATGATAAAGACTGGAAAAAGGAAAGGTCATGCGTCCGCCGACGGAAGAAACGTTCGCGATCGTTCCCCGCTTCTGCTCACGGAAGTATGGAAGTATTTCACGGCAGACGTTCATCACACCAAAGACGTTTGTTTCGAATTGCGCATGGATCTGTTCGGTCGTCGCCGCTTCGAACGGACCGAAAAGACCGTAGCCCGCATTGTTAAGGACTGCATCGATCCGGCCGAATTTCTCGAGGGCGGCGTCGATGGCGGCGCGTATTGAGGCCGGTTCGGTGACATCAACGCGAAAGGTTTCGACGTCCGCGATCCGCTGTAGGTCTTCGCCGGCAGCCGTGTCACGCATCGTCGCTGCCACGGCCCAGTTCTTTGCCTGAAAGAGCCTGACCGTTTCCCTTCCAATACCGCTCGATGCGCCTGTGATGAAGATGACTTTATTCATTTTTCGAATTTACCACAGCCCGACTGGAGGTCTGTCTCAACGCGACCGCTGTGTTAAAATAACACAATGCGGTTTCTTCATATTGCCGACGTACATCTCGGATGCACGCGATACAATCTGCCCGAAAGTCCTCGCGATTTTTTTGATGCGTGGATGGACGTGCTGAAAAAATACGCGATCGGCGAAAAGGTCGATTTTGTCCTTATCTGCGGCGATTTTTTTCACAAGCGAAGCGTTCCGCCCGAAACGATGAATTACGCCGTTGCTGGTTTGACCGTGTTAAAAGACGCCGGAATTCCGGTAGTGATGATCGAGGGCAATCACGATCAAAAACACGGCGACAGCGAGTACAGCTGGCTGCGGTCGCTGGCAAATTGGAATCTGGTCCATCTATTGGAACCCTCAAACATCGACGGCCGGATCACTTATAAAGCGTGGGATGCGGGCAACAAACGCGGCGGATATGTCGATATTGGCCGGGCGCGTATTTTCGGTTCGCATTGGTACGGTGCGTCGGCCAACTGGGCGATCCCGATGCTGACCGAAAGCATCGGCGAGAATCGCCGCGAGGGCGCGTTCCACGTTTTGATGCTGCACACGGACGTCGAGGGTCACCAAACGCACCCGATACCTGCGCTTTCGATCGACTCGTTGAAACAATTAAAGTCGGTCACGGATTATGTCGGCCTCGGCCACACGCATATGCATTACGAGATCGACAACTGGGCCTTTAATCCCGGCTCGATCGAAGTGACGAATATTGCGGAGTTTCGTGAATCGCGTGGTGTTTTTGTGGTCGATGTCGATCAGGACAACAACGTCTCGGCAAGACACCTTGACGATTATCGCTGCCGCCCATTCCAGCGAATAAGCTTTCAGGTAACAGGACTCGTCGACGGTGCGGCCGTTCTCGACGGCGTCCTCGAGGATATTCGTCAAAAGGCGAGACCTGCTGAGTCAGGCTGCCCGGAGCCGATCATCGAGATAACGTTAAAAGGCCAGCTCGGCTTTCCCAATTCTGCCCTCGACCTGGCGGCGATGCGTGAAAACGCAAAGGAATTAACAGGCGCGCTGCACATCAGGATCAGAAACAATTCGATTCCGGTCGAATACGCCGTCGCCGCCGACCTAAGCGAGGATGCCGGCCGCGAAAAACTTGAACGCCGGGTGATCGAAGATCTGGTCATGCGCGACAGCCGATATAAAAACGTGTCGACGGGTATCTCAGATGCCGTGATCGGCGCTAAAAGAATGGCTCTCGGCGACGAAGAGCCGGAAAAGATCGCCGACTTCATTTCCCAAAAGATCGCAAATGGATCGATAACGCCCGCAGCGTCAAAAAATGTCTGATTCTCTCGACAAACTAGCCGGGATGGATCGCATCCCGATCTTTCCGCTGCCGTTGGTGCTGATCCCGAACGAACTGCTGCCGCTGCACATTTTCGAGCCGCGCTACCGGCAGATGTTAAAGGATATAGAGCTTCGGCGAAACATGTTCGGCGTCACGTTTTTTGACACCGAAACCGCGGTTATGGATCGGCCCGAACCGGGTACGACCGGCTGCATCGCCGAGATACGCGAGTCGAAAACGCTGCCGGACGGCCGCTCGAATATCGTTACGTCCGGCCTCGTGCGGTATCGGCTGATCGAATACGTTTCATCGGAGACGCCTTATTTATTAGGCGACGTCGAATTCTTCGAAGATGAACCTGACGATACAGAAGCTTTGAGTGATGTAAATGATGAGGTCTTTGATCTGTTTGATCGTGTTTCGCGGGCTGCTTTTAAGCTAAGCGGCGGCCGCGGCCGCCCCCCCGAGATCTCAAAGACCGACCCCGAAAGCTTTTCGTTTCTTGTTACTGCCGCTTTTAATCTCGACAATCAATTAAAATACAAATTCCTGACGATGACCTCTACGACCCTGAGGTTAAGCGAGCTGAAAGCGATACTGGATCAGGCCGTACCTAAGATGGAAGCCAACGCCGATCTGACGGCCGCCGCTCAGACGAATGGTCACAGCAGCCGGCCGATCGATCTCGATTAAATCAATGGCTAAGCGAATTGCGAAAGAAATCGATCACGCGTTGATCGTAACTTTCGTTCAGTTCGATCGAAGCGTTCATGATGCTGTATCCCGACGGGCTGAGATCAGTTTTCGCTTGCACCATCGTACTGGCCGGAAAGCTCTTGCTAACCCGCAGCGTCGAATCCTGAAATTCCGGTGCGTCTATACCGGCAAGTAGCATCACTTTACGCTCCGCAATTCCCCGTGCCATATCGACGGCTGACTCTCGTCTAAAGCATCCGTCGTAGTAGTACGGCGCC
>JBDTMQ010000122.1:0-2883 GCA_039934155.1 Acidobacteriota bacterium
CGATCTCCGATAGATAAGCCTGCACCGCTTGCGGGCCACTCACAAGATCCAGAAGAACATCACTCGCGGTGCCATCACTTTCAGAGATCGAATATCGAATTAATTCCTCAAGTCGCATCAGCGTACCCTGCGGATTCGTATTTCGTATCGGGCTATGAAATCCTTGACGGACAAAATCATCCGGTGTGATCGCGATCTCCTGATCCAATCTTAGCCGTCCCGAATCGACTATTTTCAGAACTGCCATGGCGATCGGAACTTTATAAACCGATTGCATTGGGTAATGCCCTGAACGATCGATGTATGCCGCGTCGCCCGTTTCGACCGTGACAGCGGCCACGCCGACCTCGCCCGGGATCTCCTCTGAAAGCCTTGCCAGCGTTTTTTGAAGTTCGTCGTCTATCTTCTCGACGACCGGCGTTGGCGTCGATCTCGGAGACGGGTTTGAGTCACCGGTAACCTCTGAATCACCGGGCATGCACGACGAAGTTAAAAACGCGATAAAGAAGGCCAGGTGGAGCGTGCGTATTTCTATTCGCATTTAATGAGGAAGTCGAAGGAAGTTAAAAGCAAGACGAGATCCTAGTCAAGCAGCGTTCCGTAAATTCCCATTGGAACGGAGTAGACTGAATCACTGGTAGCAATGATCATCTCGCCTGCCCGTGAGAAACAGAGCCCAACTATATTATTGCCGGCGACGATGGTCTTGGCAGATCCGCCCCCGGCTTCGATCTTTACAATTCCGTGCAGGCCTCTGTGGCAAGCCGCAACATACAAATTGCCCTCGCGGTCAAAAGCGAGACCTTGCGGACGGCCAAACCCGCGAAAATAAGTTGCGACAGTTCCGTCGGTACCTATCGCGTACACGCCGTCATAGCTAGCTAACCCCGGCGCAGTTACAAAGAGGCGTCCGTCAGGTCCAAATGCCAGGTGATAGGCCGCAACCGATGGTTCTAACGTTGCGAACTGGCGGCTGCTATCGGGCCCGTCGATCCGAAATATGGCACCGGTTCTGTCACCGACAAACATAATACCGCTGCTATCGAAGGCGATCCCGGTCGCTACACCGAGGCTTCCCGCATATGGAAGAGCATCTTCATTGCGTTCGATCCTGCAGACCACACCATCAGCTCTGTTGCTCACATATAATCGGCCATCCCGGTCAAACGCGGCTGACGTGGGATTTGCGATCTCGACCGGGAGTTCGTCCAGATATCCGTCAGTTTCGAGTCGGTACATCGTATGAGGAAGCTCCTGACCACGGGAACCCGACCTTGTGAGAACAATGGAATTGTCCTTTGGGTCTATCGCCGGATTAGCGACAATATGCATATTTTCAGCGATAAGACGGCCAAGCACTATTTCGAACGGATCACTTGCATCTGTCCCGCTTGTGAGCACCAGATCGACCGTACCATCGACGTCGTCCGGCACGCGTGCGAGAACGCGTCTCGATGAAGCGGCAACCACATCGCTTGGCTCGCCCGCGACCAAGCAATCCACTTCGCCGTTGGGATCGACTACAAAGCCGGTGCAATCAACAGCGATCTCACCGCCCGCGATGGCGAACCTCGGATTTACATCTGTTATTTGGCCGGCATTATTCATTATTCATCCGGAACGGCAGGTTCGGGTTGTGAAGAAGAAACGTTGTTCGCCGATATTTTCGCGTAAATGAAATTTTCAGACGGAACGGGGTGGCCCGCCATCCGCCGAAGCATTGCGATCTGGCCCGCGTGTGTCATGGCATCTGAAAATTGCCCCTGGAGCAGTTGTTCTTCTGTGAGCCCTGTCAATCTCTCGCCATTTTTAAGACGTAAGCTGACCTCGGCCAGCACCCGATGAAACCTTTCTATCTCTTCTCCAAAAGTCGGCAGCGGATCGGGCCGATAAACGCCGCCCGTAAAGAATGTTTGGGCATATCCGATGACGCTCGTCATGTGACGGACAAGCTCGGCTGGAGTACGCACATCCCCTCCGGCACTAAATGCGCCGAAATCCTCCGAGGCTCCGCGAAGTGCTTTTTGCGTCCTGTAGGCAAGTGCGCCGAGAAAATGACGCAGCATTTGCCGCTTTGCAGCCAACGCTAATTTATTCTCGTCCATGTTTCCCAATGTGATCTCACACTTGGCAGCCCTTAATGGATTCTAACCACCGCTTATTGATTTCCAAAGCCGAGAAACCAATGTGCCATTTATCGGGTAGATTTTTGTCGGGAAAAGGATATAATGAGCCGAGCTAGGTAAACACGTAACGTTTCTCAATTGATCAATTCCAAGTTCGGTTCGAAGCTGCTTTTTCGGCAGCTGGAGGGATCCAACAGATGAATCCAGTACCTGCGAAAAGTGAAGTGTCAAAGGGCTCCGGCGGCATTGACGGCCTTGCGGCCAAACCGTTTCGCGGGGCGAGACTGCTGCTTGTAGATGATGACCTCGACTCGCTTGAAATGCTCCAGTTCGTACTTAAACAAGGGTCGGGTACCGTTGAAACCGCATCCTCGGCCGCTGAAGCGATCGAGAAGCTTCAAACGTTCCTTCCCGACGTCCTTATTTCAGATATCGGCCTGCCCGGCGAAGACGGATTATCATTGATCGCCAAGGTCCGCGAATTTGACTCAAAAAACCATCGACACACTCCGGCGGTAGCTCTTACCGCGCATACGAGGGCAGAAGATCGGATGCGGTCACTGGATGCGGGGTTCAATAACTTCGTACCGAAACCGGTCGAGATAGACGAGTTGGTCGAGGTCCTGAAACAGTTGATCCCTGCCGATTCCGAACTTCGGCCCGCAGCCTAATTTTCCTTTTCATTTTTGAACGATTCGGTCTGCAGCTTTGCGGCGTTGATAATGCATGTAACGGGTTCAAAGCCGTATTCGTCGTT
>JBDTMQ010000123.1:0-6068 GCA_039934155.1 Acidobacteriota bacterium
AGACCGACTGAATGCTCGGCGATTGCCTTGTTGGACGGCCGTAAATAATGCCTCGGCCGAGTGATAGCTTATTCGGCGCGCAATATTTTATTGACTTCGATTCGCCCAAACAGTTATTTTCATTCTAGGACTTTGCGTCGATCTTGCCGCGGCTCTGATCCGAACTCCTAGAATATTTCTTACCTTTTAGCTAACTTTCACTTCATGGACAGACTTGCCCGCCTTCACCTGCTGATCGGAATTATAGGTGTGCTGGCTCCGGTTGCGACCTTTATTCTAGCCGTCTCAAATCTATCTTACCAAGCTAAGATCGCGGGTCTCGGCGTTGTCGCTCTTGTTTCAATACTCATCTGTATACACTCCTATCTGGGACTTCGACGCAACGGTTTGCGTTTGCTAGCGGCCGGACGGGCTGGAATTGGGGATGAACTGTACGACGGTTCGATTTCGACCTTTGATTCGTTGATCGAAGCCAGCGAATTTCTTGGTTCATCCCCATATTCCGCCGAGATCTTTGACGTCGTTTCGAACCGCGTGCGACAGCTTGTACCATTTGAGTCGTGTCTCTTGTTTTCCCGCAAGCGTTCCGATGATGAACTTCGGCTTATCGCCTTCGATCCCAAAGATCTGCCGTCGGCCGACAAGATCGAGCTTCCGAAAGACGGAGGACTTGCCCATCTTGCTTTCAACAGCGCCGAGGTCGAGATCGACGACGACCTGCGGATCGAAAGAGATATGCTGCCAAGTGGTATCATGGACGGTATCAAATATTCAGCGGCGATACCTCTCATTCAAGACGAGCGCGTCTTCGGTGTCTATCAGATATTTTTGCGATCCAAACCCGCTTCGGTCGAGAAGCTCGAACCCATGCTAACCGCGATCTCTCGAAAGATCTCGCCACTGTTTCTCGGCTCTTCACTTTTCCAGGAAACCCTTTCGACCGCTTTGTCAGACTCGTTGACCGGCTTGCCGAATGAAACGGCATTTCGCATGATCCTCGAAAACCAACTTGCCGAATCGGCCCGCTTTCGGGACGAACGCCCGCTGTCGCTGCTGGCAATCGATATCAGGGAATTTGACGACGTGAATAATCAGTTTGGCCAGGCTGCAGGTGACCGTGTGCTTCGTTTCGTCGCCGACAATTTAAGAAAACAGCTGCGGCAGATGGACTTTTTAGCCAGAACACAAAACGACGAATTTGTTATCGTTCTGCCGACGGCGACTGCTAAAATTACGGCTGAGGTTGCGGACCGGATATCGACCCTGTTTACCGAAAAGCCATACGATGTAAACGAGCACGAATCGGTAAAACTCTGGTTGAATTTCGGCGCGTCGACCTTTTGGCACGACGGCGATACGGCCGAACAGCTGCTGCGTCAGGCCCGACTCCGAAAACAGCAGGCTAAAGCCGAATCACCTGCCACTGTTGTCCGATTTCCAAAAGAATACGTTAATTGAAGACAGAAGACAGAAGACAGCATCCGCCGCTGGCTGATCACCCTTTACTGATCCAATATCAGTAAGTAATATGCTAGATTCAGTAGCATGGCGAGAATAACTTTTTATGGCGGGGTCGGGACTGTAACCGGGTCAAAATATTTGGTCGAGAACGATGGAAAGCGGGTGCTCATCGACTGCGGGCTTTTTCAGGGACAGCGCGAACTTCGCGAGCGAAACTGGGAAGATCCGCCATTCGATCCTAACGGGATCGATGCGGTCATCGTCACTCATGCCCATATCGATCATACGGGCTGGCTGCCGCGGCTCGTCAAACTCGGTTACAGCGGTCCGGTTTTCACATCGCGTGCGACGGGCGACCTGATGAAGATCCTGCTGCCCGATTCCGGCCGGCTTCAGGAAGAAGAGGCCGACTATCGAAACCGACATGATCTAACGAGGCATACTCCGGCTTTGCCGCTTTACGACGAGGATGACGCCAAAGCCGCTCTTGAGCTGCTCCACCCGGTAAAAAATGGCGCCGAGCCGATCGAAGTTTGCCCGGGCTTTAATGCGTCGTTTCTGGTTGCCGGACACATAATGGGCGCGAGTCTCGTGCTGCTTGAAATAGCCGACGCCGGCGAGGACAACAACGGGATCCGATTCTTGTTCTCCGGCGATCTCGGCCATTACGATCAGCCGATCGTCAAAGACCCCGCAACGCCGCCCGAATGTGATTATCTTATGGTCGAGTCGACATACGGCAATCGTCTCCATGGTGATATCGATTCGGCCACACAAATGGCTGAGATCATCAACGAAGCCGTCAAGAGGAATGGTCCGATACTGATCCCGGCGTTTGCCGTCGGGAGAACTCAGGAAGTGCTTTATCTGATCCGCGAGCTCGAAGAAGCAAAAAGGATCCCCATCCTACCTGTTGTCGTCGATTCGCCTATGGCCAACCAATCGACTCAGGTTTACAACCGCTGGAACGAAGAGCACGACGAGGAATATGTGTCGATCCTTGCCCACAAGCGGCATCCGCTGCGGACGGCGTCGATGAGCACAGCCTCGAGCCGCGAGGAATCAAAGCGTATAAATGGGATGAAAGGCCCGCGGATCATTATCTCAGCTTCGGGAATGCTGACGGGCGGCCGCGTTCTGCATCACGCGATACGCATTTTACCCGACGAGAATGCAACGATCGTTTTTGTGGGTTATCAGGCCGCCGGTACAACCGGCCGACGGGTGCAGGATGGCGAACCCGAAGTGAAAATAATGAAGAATTGGGTCCCTGTCCGATGCCACGTCGAAAAGGTCGAGGGCTTTTCGGCCCATGCCGACTGGAAGGGCGTTATTCGCTGGCTCGAAGGGCTGAAGTCAACGCCTACAACAGTATTTACCACGCACGGCGAACCCGAGGCCGCCGCCGCGATGGCCGAACACATCCGTGAGCGGTTTGGCTGGAACGTTGTCGTGCCGCAATACGGCCAGTCTGTGGAATTAAAATGATCGGGGTACAAAAACTATGAAGAGGCTTGTCTTTGCTGCTGTCTCATTATTGTCGGCGGTGGTTATTGCGGTTCCCGCTGAACGCCGTGGCTTGAACGAACTCGCCATGTTCTCAGGCTGTTGGGAGCGTTCAGATAAAAATGGAGCGGTCATTGTCAGCGAACAATGGATGAAACCAGCCGGCACCTCGATCCTCGGAATGGGTCGTACCGTCCGTGACGGAAAGACCGTTGATCACGAATTTATGCGGATCGAGAATAGAGCCGATGGCCTCTATTTTGTCGCACGTCCTAAAGCGAATGCTGAAGAAACTGAGTTTAAGCTAAAAAGCCGGACGGCAAATTCATTTACATTCGAAAATCCCGAGCACGACTTTCCGCAGCGTGTTATTTACAGCTTTGGAAACGGGACGATGACCGGAAGGATCGAGGGCAATAATAAAGGAAAGCCGATGGGGATCGACTTTCCTTTCAAAAAGGTCAAATGCGATTGATGCGGTTTCTATTCGTAACGAAGGCACTCGATCGGATCGAGCTTTGACGCTTTTCTCGCGGGGAGCACGCCGAAGATCAGTCCGACGCCGACCGAAACGGTCAGGCCGGAGATCACCGCCCACATTGGTATCGATGCCGGCAGGGACGGCACCAGCAGCATTATCAAGTTGCTGATGCAGACAGCGAGAGTAACGCCGATCAGCCCGCCAAAAAACGTCAGCGTCATTGCTTCAAGCAAGAATTGAAGTACGATCGCGCTCTTTGTGGCGCCAACAGCCTTGCGAATTCCGATCTCTTTTGTGCGTTCTGTGACCGACACGAGCATGATGTTCATCACGCCGATGCCGCCGACCAGCAAGCCGAGGCTTGAGATGGCGATCGCGATCAGTCCGACCATCGCCGTGATCGAGTCAAACTGCTGAATGAATTCGCCCGCCGTCTTGATATCAAAATTATTCTTTTCGCCGTACGCGACGCCGCGTCTCTGTCGCAGAACACCTTCGGCATCCTGTAACGCTTCATTCAGTCGACCCTGTTTAGCCTGAATGATGTGCAGCAGATAATTTCTCTGCGGCGCAGCCTTTCTCGCTGTCCTATACGGAAGCAGAACTTTGCTGTCCTCTTCGTTCTCACCGAAAAGCGCAGTCTTCCGCTTGGCGATCACGCCAATTATTTCCCAGCTTGTTCCGTTCATTCGTACGATCTTGCCGACGTTGCCGACGGGTTCGTTGGGAAACAGAGCCTCAGCGCAGTTGACGCCGATAACGATCACGTTGCGCCGCTGTTGGTTGTCGGCCTCTGAGATAAAGCGGCCCTCGAGCAGAGTTAGATTCGAAATGCGGTCGTAGTTCGCCGAAACGCCGTCCGTTTGCGCTCGGCGGTAATTACGCCCTTCGTACGTAAGATTGTCGTCAAAGCTTGCCGCGCCGAAATTGCCGATCCCGGGAGCGACCAAAGCGATGTCCTCGATAGCGCTCGACTGGGTCATTATCGCATCGGCATCCTCGACCGTGAGGGGCTTTCGGTTGCGTTCGTCGCGGTCATCGCCGTGCAATCCGGTCGTTAAGTGAAAGGCATAAATGTTGTTTGTCCCGTAATCCTCGACGATAGCAACGATGCTCTGCCGCATTCCGGTCAAGATCGATGCAACGACGATAGCAGTCATTACGCCGACCACGATCCCGAGAATGGTCAAAAAACTGCGAAACTTGTTGGCCCGAATGCTGTCCAGGGCCATTTTCATTACCTCGGCCGGCAGCGATGTTGAGACATTCATATAAAAACCTAATTCTGTGTCAGCGCCACGATCGGATCAAGCCGGGCCGCTTTCCATGCGGGATACAATCCCGCAATAATCCCGATCACGCTCGAAACGCCGACCGACAAAATAATATATGTAACAGTGATCGTCATCGTTATTTCGGCTAGGATGGTGATCAACTGAGTAACGCCTGCCGCAAGCAGAAGTCCAATGAGTCCGCCAACGAGGCACAGCAGCGCCGATTCGATCAGAAACTGCATCAGGATCTGGCTGCGCGTCGCACCGAGAGCCTTGCGCAAACCCACCTCGAAGGTTCGCTCGGTCACCGACACCAGCATAATATTCATCACCACGATGCCGCCGACGATCAGCGTTATCAGCGTGATCGGTACCACGACGCCCGCAATAGCCGCTGTGAACTGGTCGATCTGATTGCCGAGATCCTGCGTGTTTACGATGCCGAACGTATCTTCTTCACTTCCAATCAGCTTTCGTTTGTTTCTCAAAACATTTCGCGCGTCCTCGATGGCCATCATGAAATTTTCCGGGCTTGCCGATTTCCCGTGTACTTGAATTCCGTCCGAGCGGTTAAAGATCAGCTGATGCAGTGTAAGCGGAATATAGATCTGCCGGTCAAGCGAATCACCGAACATTGCGCCGCGTTTTTCTTCCATTCCAACGATCTCGAGCGGCACACCGCGAACGCGTACCGTTTGGCCGATCGGACTGCTATTGGGGAAGAACTTATCTTTTATGTCGACGCCGATCACGCAAACCTTTGCGGAGCGCGTCACTTCGTCGTTTGTAATAAAGCGACCGAGCTCGATATCTTTTTCCTCGATATCGATCATATTGGCGGTGACGCCGTTGATACGAACCGATGGCATCTCGACTCCGTTCTCTTTGAGATCGGCGCCGGCGTTCATCTGTGCCCCGACCTCCGAACAGTTCGCGCAATTGGCCTTGATGTATTCGTATTCGTCCATCGTCAACTTTTTGTTGACGCGGTTACGCCGCTCGAATTCCACGTCGTCCATTCGCCCCGAAAATGCCATACGCGCCATCATGAAGTGGTTGACGCCCAGTACTTTCGAGACCTTTTCCGTGACATAGGAATTCAGGCCGCTGATCGATGCACCGACCACGACTACCGAGGCAACACCGATGATGATGCCGATCAGCGTTAAAAAAGCCCTTAACTTATGTTCGAGGATCGATCTGACGGCGATCCAAAAAGCATCGGTATAAAATGAATAAAGCTGCCTCATATGCTGTTCGACCCGCCAAATTCTGGTTTGTTAAATGTAAAGATGCCGACTGACAGAGTTACGAACGTTTCTGATGCGAAAAATGTTCAACTAATC
>JBDTMQ010000124.1:0-5109 GCA_039934155.1 Acidobacteriota bacterium
TAATACTCTAAAAAGTTCACAATCAACTGAAGTAACGCGGAAGGTGTTCGAAGCAAATGCGGCCTTCCGCATTTTTTTGTTCAATGATGCCTACAGGGCTTTGACGATAAATAAGGTCCCGTCGTCATCCAGGAACTTTCGCTGCGTAAAATCGGCGACGCCTTTTCTTACGTGATCGACCAATTTTTTTGCCGGAAGTTCGATCCCTGCAAGCACGTGTTTCGCGAACCGCTCGGCCCCGTATTCTTCACCGTTATCATTCGCTGCCTCGGTGATCCCGTCCGTATAAATAACCATTACTTGACCAGGATCAAATCGGATGAAGTGCTGGTGATAATGCGCATCCTTGAACATCCCCAACGGCTGGTCGCCGTATTCGACGAAGCGAAACTCGCCGTCAGGCTTGATCAGCAGCGGCGGATTGTGTCCGGCGTTCGAAAAAACGAACGTGCGATTCGTTACATCCAGTATTCCGTAAATAGCCGTAATGAATTGATGCTCTTCGACCGAATCCCATAACAGCTTGCTGACGTTCGACAAAGCGATGTGCGGGGCGTAGCCGATCTGTACGCCCGCCCTGAGCGACGCCCTCAGAAAAGCCATCAGCAACGCCGCCGGTATTCCTTTTCCGACCGCATCGGCAACGACGATCCCGATCTGGTCGTCAAAAATGCGGACCCAATCGTAGTAGTCGCCGGACACCTCTTCGGTCGGGAAAATATACGCGCTGATGTCGAAATTTTCCAGGACGGGATCATGATCAGGCAACAATTCCAATTGAACTTGCCTGGCGATCTCGAGCTGCGCCTGAAGACGTTTTTGTTCGACCAGCTGCTCGTAAAGCCAAACCTTTTCGATGATAATGGCAACCTGTGATGTTAGCATCTGTAAGATCGCCAGGTCGTCCTCTGAATAAGCGTTCAGGTCGTCGCTTTCGAGGTCGAAAACACCGATAACCTCGTTATTCGAAACAATAGGCGCGGCCATTTCAGACCTTGTCCGTTTTCGGGCTGCAAAGTACCGTGCGTCCTTGCTGACATCGGGCGAAATGATCGGCTTTCCCGATTCGGCTACACGGCCGATGAAACCCTCTCCTAATTTCAGTCTCGGCTCGATAAGTTCAAAGCTTATTTCGTAGCCCCGAATCACCTTTGACTTGAAGATGCTCCGGCTGGCAGCGTCGGTCTCTTTTTCGATGAGATAAATGCCCGCGGCGTCATACGGCAGGACGGACCCCAGAGTGTCCATCACCATATTCAGGACCGCATCGAGATCAAGTGAACGGCTGATCTTTTTGGTAATTTCCAACAGCAGCCGCAGCTTGTCCGACGTCGACAGCTGTGTACGGTCGCCTGTAATATTTGCGGCGGATCGGTCCATTCGCTTTACCTATCGCCGATCAAAACGGTCGTTTTATATAGCTCCCAGAGTTTCGAAACCTTTATCCTATATTCGACCAGCGCCCGGCTCACATGAAAATGCGCCGCGATCTGCCGGGACGTCTTCCCTTCCTCTACGAACCGTTTGAGCGCGAGATACGGCACGAGAGCGGCCGCACCGGTCGAATAAGCTTCTTCTTCGATCGCGGAATTATAATCACGCGCGATCGTCTCGCCATGTTCACCTTTACGCTCGATCCCCAGTCGGCTGGGCTTGTGTCCCAGAAAAACATGGCTGATCTCTTCCATCAATGTTGCATTATGACGGTTTTGACCGTGAGTCGGATTCAGAATTATCAGCTTCCGTCCGTCCGGCAGTTTTTGAGACGCCGCGCCGCCCGACCATTTATCTTTTCCCGCATCGGTCAGCTGGGCAATGGATTCTTCGGACAGCAGTTCGCGGATCGCGTCGAACGAAACGACCAGCAGATTCGCGTATCGCGCCAGCTGAAACGGGTCAAGTGGCTGTTCGTCGCGACGCAGACCCGCAAATTCACGCAGCCCCTGGGCCCGCAGCTCGTACCGGCGGCCCTTCTGCGTTGGTGGCAGGTCCGCGGTTCGTGTCGATCGTTTTGATGCGGGACTCATAAACGAAAGATCAGCAGGCGAAGGGGATGCAGGTCCAGAGATCTTTCGCACGGGATCGGCCGGGGTCGTCCGTCAACAATAGTGTGGTCACACTTCTTTGAATTCCGAATCCACGTCTTCGCCGGAAAGCGCGACGCGGTAATTCTTGGATTGTACTTGCTTGGTTATCAAAAGGTCGTCTTTTGTCTTTAACAGATCGGCCCGATTGTAAACCGAGATCTCGAAATTATACCCGTGCGTGATCGCGTCTTTGGGACAGGCCTCGACGCAAAAGCCGCAAAAGATACAGCGGCCATAGTCGATGTTATCGACCTTGGCATAACGCTCGTCGCGGCCGATACGCTCTTCGTACGGACGCGGGTCTGTCTCTGCCTCGATATAAATGCAATCCGACGGACAGGCCGCTGCGCAGAGATAACAGGCGACGCATTTCTCTTTGCCCATTTCATCGACGTGCAATAAATGTTGGCCGCGGTATCTGGGTTGCACGGTGATCGGAACGTCCGGGTACTGGACCGTCCACTTTTCCCGCGGGATCTCCGAGAGCGTTCGCGTCATTCCCCTTACGATCGCGACCGTCGATTGAATTACATCTGCAATAATGGACATAATAAAGTTACAGCTTGAACGGGACGTGTTTCTCGACGCGCGCTCCTACACCTTAAAAATTGGCCAGGCCGGACAGTGCTCCCGTAAACAGGTAAAGGGCGACAACAATGATACCAAGGACGATACTGATAACGCCGGTGATAATTCCGCCCAGTGCAAGCCCGCGGCCGGCGTATTCATTCGGGTTGCTGTCGGCCTTGCCTTTTGCAATAAAGCCCATTGCGATCGCGGCGATGCCTGGTACGAACCACCCGCAGCAAAACAAGCTCAGGATACCCGTCACCAGCGAAATGATCGCCAGCGTCTGATTTTTGCCGGTTCCGGCCGGCGGCGGCTGGAAGGGCGTATTCTGGCCGATCTGCTGATTTTGCCAGCTAGCGTCGGGTGCCGGCGGCGGCGTCCATTCGGTTTGAGCGACGGCCTGATTTACGGGTGAATTCGGCGTCTGAAAAGGATTTGGCGGCGTAAACGGCGAATCGGCCGGCGGCGCGTATGGCGAAGACGCAGGCGAACCCGACTCATCGAACGAAGAAGGCGCCTTCAGCGGGTCAAACCCGATCATCGATTCTGCGAACGGCGACGGTATCGGCTGACCGCTGCCGAATGACGGAGCGGTGTCGCCGTCGGGCGTCTGATTGTCGGCCGGTGGCTCAGGCGTTGAGAACGGTGATGGCGGCGTGCCCGCAAATGCCGGCGGCGGGGTGGGGCTCGGCTCGTGGAACTTCGGCGGCTCTGGTACCGGCGTGTCCTCGATCGGCGGAATATCGATCATCGGCGAGTCGTGCGAAGCCATCGCCTGCCTGATCTCGTCCTCCGACGCATACATCGTCTTCAGCGGATCCTCTTCTTTCGGAAGCTGCAAAACGTCGCCTTCGTCCTTTGCCGGCGGGATCATGCCCGCGATGTCTTCGGGCCGCGCGACCATTGTTTTGTATGGATCTACCGGCGGAGCGTCCTCGGCCAGAGGCGTTCCGTCCGTCTGGCAAAAACGCATCGAGTCGTCGAACGTCTTATCGCAGGTCGGGCATCTTTTCATAGAATTCGTCCTTTTCAACGGAAAGCCGGCCAGGTCGCCGGCATTTCCTTTGTGTGAAGCGATTCTCAACGATCCGGCGTCCCGGCGCCATAGTAAGACCGCAGTTGAATATTACTCAACTTTTATAACCTTAACCCTAAACTAATTCAAGTTTGCTGAAGAAATAGCCGATCTCGATCGCGGCGTTCTCATCCGAGTCCGAACCGTGCACCGCGTTCTCGCCGATCGATGTCGCAAAGTCCTTTCTCAGCGTGCCCGCGTCCGCCTCCGCCGGGTTCGTGGCACCCATCAGGTCGCGCCACGATCTGACCGCGTTCTCTTTTTCCAGCGCCAGCACGACACAAGGCCCGCTCGACATAAATTCGGTCAGTTCCTCGTAAAAACCTTTGCCGGCATGAACAGCGTAAAAGCCCTCGGCCTGCTTTTTGGTCTGGTGGATCAGCTTCATCCCTCGAATATTGAAACCGGCCGCCAAAACACGGTCGAGAATCTTTCCCTGGTTCCCTGCCCGAACCGCGTCAGGCTTGATAATTCCAAATGTGAAAGTGCTCATTTATATCGTCGAATTCTAAAATTGTCGCTCAAAAACTATGTCTAAAGGATAAATTGCGGCGGTCCCTTTCGCAAATCCTGTTTATCCATAGTCTGTGACCGGCCCGTCACCGCACCGTCCTCTATTTATCCTCCACCGAAATATGGCCGCCAAATGTACGTCACCGTCCCGTCCCCCGCGGTCATATAACAATAGGGTGCATATCGACATGCTCCATTTTCCGCGGGCAGCGTTTCCTGCCACCACGGACAATACACCACCCGAACACCCTCCGGTCCACCAATAAACAAGCGTGTCGGACGGGAGATAGGAGATCGGAGATTGAAACTGGAAGTTGGAAGATGGATGGCAGAATCTAAGAGCTAAATCGAAAATCCAAATCCTTAAAAGCCGCCCCTACGAATATGAACCCACGTCCGCTTTCGCAACTGCGACCCAAGGACCTCAATTCAGCCGAGCAGACGGTCGCTGAACGGATGCAGCATCGATTGTGTTATATAATTCGAAAACGATATGGCCATTTCCTTTCGACGTCGCGGACCGTCGGCGTACGCTGCGGCATTTTGTCTGATAGCGATCCTGACGCTGTTGCTTTACGCTTTTCGCTCCAGCATTAATTCAGCCACCGTTTCACTTTGCTACCTTCTCGCCATTGTTATCACAGCGATCGTCGGCCAGAGCCGGGCCGCCCTCGTTGCCTCGATCCTTTCCGCACTCTTGCTTAACTATTTCTTTCTGCCGCCATATTACACTTTTACGATCAGTGATCCGGAAAACTGGATAACTGTATTCGTATTTCTCACGGTCGCTTTGACCGTTGGTCACCTTTCGGCGCGAGAGAGGGAACGTTCGGCTGAGGCCGAGAGGCTTTTCAACGAACTTCA
>JBDTMQ010000125.1:0-1657 GCA_039934155.1 Acidobacteriota bacterium
ATTGAATCTGAACGGGATGTCGCAATCATCCGACGCCGCTCTTCGAAAGGTGATGAGCGACGATGCCGCGGGCGACGGTGAGACTATCTCGGCAGTGGTTCATTTGTCGCGGGCAGAGATCTACTCGGCTAACCGGCTGTTCCCACAGGCGCGCAAACATTGGCAGATCGTTTTTGAGAACTTTCCCAGCGACCCAGCCATTCCAAAGGCACTTTTCGGAACTGCGAGGTCCTTTATGTGGGAGCGGAATTATGCCGAAGCCGCTAGATGGTTCAACCGGCTTGCAACCGAATTCCCGGAAACGAAAGATGGGCGAGAAGGTCTCGCATATAAGGGAGCGTCCCTCGTTCGACTGGGTGACGATATGGCGGCTGCCAAGGTCTATGAGCAGTATGTTGCGATGTTTCCGGCCGGCGAACGGATCGAATCGGCGCACTTGAATATTATCGACGCGTATCGCGAGGCCGGTAAGTTTAAGGAAGCGGAAGCCTGGACCGAGAGAACGATCCGAAGATTCCAGGGCAAGCCGACCGAGGTCAATGCCCTTCACTCTCTGTTAAGAATGGAGATCTATCGCGAGAATTGGGGCGAGGCGATCGCGGCTGCGGACCGGCTGCTTTCAGGCAAGAGCTTTGCGTCGTCAATGGCCGGCAGCGACGAGGTAAAATATTTGCGGGCTTTCGCACTTGAGCGAACGGGAAAGCGCTCCGAGGCCCTAAGCGCCTATTCAGGGATTCCGGTCAGTCTACCTTCTTATTACAGCTACCTGGCAACTCAAAAGGCCGGAGGAACTTGGGTCAAACGCACCGGGGGCACAGCCACGAAATATTACGCGGACTATCCGGTAATGTATCGAGCCGAGCTACTTAAATACGCGACGCCTAAAAAGATCGACCCGCGGTTTGTCCTTGCAATAATGAAACAGGAAAGCTCGTTCAGGGCGGCTGCCAAATCGCCGGCCGGGGCCCGGGGGCTGCTGCAGCTCGTTTACGACACTGCGATAAAATACAACAAAAAGGCTGGTTTTGCACAGATGCAGCCCGATGATCTCTATTCGCCGGCGGTTAATATTGCTGTGGGCAGCGAATATATCAGGGAGTTAAAAGCTGAGTTCGGCGATATGTACGAGGCGATCGCCGCGAGCTATAACGGCGGCGAGGACAATGTCGCACGCTGGATGCATCGCAGCCGTCCAAAGGAACCGGGAATCTTTGTTTCGGAGATCGGGTTTGCAGAGTCAAAAAACTATGTCTATAAGGTGATGAGCAACTACCGTATGTACCAGGAACTGTATACCGAGAACCTGGAACGCCGCTAGATCTAAGTCACCGGTCGCTTTTGCCGATGAGTGCCGCGTGGCAGCTGAAACAAGTAAGTAATGCCATCCATTTTGATCGAAAACAAAATAAAATTGGCTTTCTTGATCCGACGGAAATAAACGATTCCTTTGATGAATTGTCCGCCCGCGACCGATTTGGCGGTCAGAGCAATGCTGCGTATACTGCGCTGACCGTTGGCCGTGTGATCTTCCCGAGTCTCGTTGTTGGCCGCTGCTGATCTTGCTTCCTTATCCGGCTTTACCACAACTGACTTGAACCGTGTCCCGTCGCCTCTTTTAATATCGACGGTTTCCGGTGAGGTCTGTACGTCGGCCATG
>JBDTMQ010000126.1:0-2906 GCA_039934155.1 Acidobacteriota bacterium
TTGAGAGTTTGCAAGAGCTTTGCCATCTTTGCACGGCTGCCGAGAACGCCCAGGTATTTTAGGGGCTTGAATATCAAGCTGCGGATGGCGACCTCGTCCGAGGCGTAGCCGATCGTCATCACGACCACATATGTGTCGGTGCCGGGCCCGATGAGATCACCGATATATTCGTAAGCATCGATGATCCGGATCTCATGGGCGAATCTATTTTTTTCGATCGTGTTGAGCTCGGGCCGATCGTCAAAGATGGTAATGCGAAAGCCGAGCCTGGCCATCAGCTCGGACAACGCCAGCGAACAGTGACCGCCGCCGACGATGTAGAGGTCGTTCTTCGGGCCGAGCCGCTCGCGGTAA
The DNA here is from genome assembly GCA_039934155.1 of Acidobacteriota bacterium. GTDB lineage: Bacteria > Acidobacteriota > Blastocatellia > Pyrinomonadales > Pyrinomonadaceae > OLB17. The sequence continues at coordinate 355 of JBDTMQ010000126.1, forward strand.
ACGAATTCGTTTTCGTTGAGCTTTTCGAATTCGAAGTTTGGAGTTCCGCCTTCAGGTGGCCCGACGGAGAATTTCTGAGTTGTGATCTCCACTACATAACGTTTATGAGCCGCGACCGATCGAGCGGCCGCGATGACGTGATCACGATCTACCGGGTTCAAAAGCCTGACGATGACCGTTTGCTTCCCCGAACAGATCATGCCGGATGCGTTGGGTGAATTCATCTGATGGACCTGCTCGATGAGCTGTGCTTTCAAATGGAATTGTCCCCCCGCTGACGCAGGCGGTTCTGACATGAGGGCACGGCTCTGCTCGACGAGATTGACCTCCATCACGCCGCCGCCGATGCTGCCGAATAGCTCGTCGTCGCCGGCAACAGCCATTTTGTAGCCCTGCCGCCCGGGGCTGCTGCCCGAGCTTTCGGCAACGGTGAGCAGCATCACCGGCTGATCGCGATCCAGCCGGTCGGCAATGAATTGCCAAAGTTCGAGGTGTGTGTTCACAAAGGCATTTTACCGTAGGAGTGTAAACTTTTGGGAAGGGAGAGAGGGTCAGCTGTCAGAAGTTCCGTTCGCGTATAGATCCATCAAGACCTTTTCAGGAGTAAATGGTGCGTCGAATTTCGGTGAGCATTCGTGAAAGGCCCTGATGGCATTTCTGATCGCAAAATAGGCGCCGATGCCGTACATCAGGGGCGGTTCGCCGACGGCTTTGGAATTGAAAACGGCAAGGTTCTCTCGCGTCGTTTCGAGCGGAAGGATCGCGATCTCTTTGGGAATGGAATAAATGTCCGGCACCTTATAGGTCGACAGAGCATTCGACCGCAGGCGGCCGTCAGCGTCATACACGACCTCTTCCATTGTCATCCAGCCGAGGCCCTGAACGATCCCGCCTTCGATCTGGCCGTTGTCGACCGAGGTATTCATCGATGTGCCAAAATCGTGACAGCATTTTACATAGTCGACCTCGTACCGGCCCCTCAGACAATCGGCCGTGACGCCGACGATCGCCGTGCCATAAACGTGATATGAAAAGGGATGGCCTTTCGCCGTCTCCCAATCAAACCCGATGCCCGGCGTCGCATAATGGGCATGTTCGCTGAGACTCACCCGCTGCAGGTGGGCCTCCATGATCAGCCGCTGCCATTCCAGCCCGGTGGAATTGCCGCCTCTTTGCACCTCACATTCCTTTAATGAAAGATCGTGGGTTCCATCCGATTCGGCAAGTACCGCCGCAACATCGAAGAGCCGGGAACGGATGGCTTCGCATGCCAATTGTGTCGCCTTGCCATTCAGATCGGCCGCCGCCGAAGCCGCCGTCGGTGACGTATTGGCGATGCGGGCGGTGTTTGTGGTGTGGACCCTGATCATCTCGATCGGCAGACCAAAGACGTTCGCCGCGACTTGCGCGATCTTTGTATTTACACCCTGTCCCATCTCGACGGCGCCGGTCGAGACGGCGACGCTGCCGTCGGTGTAAACGTGTACCAATGACCGGGCCTGATTCATCGGCGTTTTAGTGAACGAGATGCCAAAGCAAACGGGCATCGTGGCAACGCCTTTTTTAAGATGGGTCGAGGCCGCGTTAAATTCATCGGCTTCGCTTTTAAGCCGTGCGAATTCGAATTGGGTATCGGCCTGGTGCCACGACGTAACGGCGTCACTTTCGGCTTTTTGACCGTAGGGAAATTCGTCGTTATCAACGATTAGATTTCGCCGCTGTATCTCAGTCGGATCGACGCCCAGCTTCTCGGCCGCATGAACTATCGCCGACTCGATCGTGAACATTCCCTGCGGCCCGCCAAACCCTCGAAACGCCGTATTAGGCGGCAGATTTGTGCGGCAGCTATAAGCCGTCGCCGTGACATTGGGGACAAAGTAAGAATTCGTACAGTGGAAAAGCGTGCGCTCAAGGACCGCGGGTGAGAGATCGCAAGCGGCACCGGCATTTTGATAGAAAACGACTTCGTAAGCGATGATCTTCAGCTCTTTATCGAGGCCGATCTTGTAATCGGCAGAATAAGGATGTCGCTTACCGGTCATCCGCATATCTTCCATCCGATGGAGCGCGTATTTCACAGGCCGCTTAGATAGCTGCGCGCCGACGGCACAGATCGCGGCCCAGGCGTTTGCCTGATCTTCTTTTCCGCCAAATCCGCCGCCCAGACGCTGAACGTCGACCTCGACCTGATGCATCGGCAAACCGGTCACGCGACAAACGGCACGCTGAACGGCGGTCGGGCCTTGAGTCGACGAGTGGATCTTTATGCCGCCATTCTCGGTCGGCAATGCGTACGCGCCCTGAGTCTCGATATAAAGATGTTCCTGACCGTTTATCTCTGTGCGGCCCTCGAAAACGTGTTCGCAGGTGCTGAACCCTTTATCCGTATTACCCAGAATAAATTTCTTTGGCGGGACGATCAGATCGCCGTTTGCCGCGGCCACGCGCGCGTCGGTGATCGGCGCCAACGGCTCGATCGCGGCCGTTATTTTCCGGGCGGCTTTTCTCGCAAGCTCTTCCGATTCGGCAAGAACGATCGCGATCGGCTGCCC
>JBDTMQ010000127.1:0-2447 GCA_039934155.1 Acidobacteriota bacterium
ATTCGGGGACGAGTGAGCAATCCCGTTTACGATGGCCAGTACCTCGATATAGTTATGTTAGAGCCGCCATTGTGGGCTTCGTGGCTGGTGATCGCGATCGTATGTGCGTTATGTATCTGGATCCTCGCGCGTCGCGTCAGGGCTTATGAGGTGATCAAATGACGCCGACCACGACGACACCTCCATCGACGACCGAAACGCTTCCGCCAGCTGCCCAACAAACGTCGTCCGCATCGGGCGTTCTGTCAGCGTCCGCAAAGATGATCGATTTTGAAGACGTATCGAAATTCTACGGCGAGGTCCTTGGCGTCAACCGGGTCAATTTGCAGATCGCACCGGGCATTACGAGTCTCGTCGGGCCTAACGGCTCAGGCAAGACCACATTGATGAATTTGATGACCGGCCTTTTAAAGCCTACCAGCGGCCGGATAAGCGTGCTCGGTATTTCGCCCAACGACCCCGAAGCGATCTTTCAGAAACTCGGCTATTGTTCACAGTTCGATTCATTTCCTCGCGGTGCGACCGGCCGCGAATTTATCGAATTTTATTTGAGCGTGCATGGATTTACAAAACAGGAAACGCGCGATCTTGCTCACAAGGCTCTTGAGCGCGTGTCGATGGTCGAGGCCGCTGACCGCAAGATATCGGCCTTCAGCAAGGGTATGCGTCAGCGCGTCAGGCTCGCGCAATCGATCGCGCACGACCCGTCAGTCCTCGTATTGGACGAGCCTTTGAACGGTCTCGACCCGATGGCGCGTGCCGAGATCATTCGGCTGTTCCGACAGCTTGCCGATCAGGGAATGTACCTCATCATCTCAAGCCACATTCTGCACGAAGTGGATATGATGTCCGACAGCGTTGTGCTTATCCACAACGGGTACATTGTTGCCGAGGGCGAAGTGCACGGCGTGCGCGATGAGATCGACGAACACCCGATTCAGATCCTGATCCGCTGTGACCGCCCGCAGGTGCTCGCCGCACGGCTGTTCGAGCATGAGCACACCGTTGAAGCGCGCATCCACAACGACCGCAGCGGCCTCTTCGTCAAAACGCGCCGGCCCGACGATTTTTATCTGCTGCTTAACAAAGTGATCGTCGAGCATAACCTTCAGGTCGAATCGGTCGGACCGGTCGATGACGATCTCAACGCGGTCTATCAATATTTGATCGCATCGGACGGCGGACAGCCGACATAAGCTTGACGAGGGAGCAAAGTTTAGTACAAGGGATCGATCAAAAAAGCCACGATGGAAACAGTACCGAATACTAATGCGATGAACGCGCAACCCCCAAGGGCAACCTCGTGGTCGCTGTGGGCACGACAGACACTGGCGATCATGCGGCTTGAGATCTTAAAGAATTTTCTTGGTCGCCGGGCTTTGCTTCTTTACGTGATCGCTGTTTTGCCGATCCTCGTGCTGTCGATGCTCGCGCTCTTTCCGCCGCCGACCAACGAAATGGAAAACTTCAGCGAATTGAGTCAGGTCTATGCGGGAATTTACGGCGGACTGATCCTGCGTACCCTGGTTTTCTTCGGATGTGCGTGGGTCTTTATGAATCTGTTCCGCGGCGAGGTCGTCGACCGCAGCCTGCATTACTATTTTCTCTCGCCCGTAAAACGCGAGGTGCTCGTTGTCGGCAAATATCTGTCGGGGCTGATCGCGACCGTCGTTTTATTTAGCATCACTACGGTCGGCTCGATGCTGATACTTTACTTCTGGCTGTTTCCGTCAGAATCATCGGCTTATTTTTTCAGCGGCCCCGGTGCTGGTCAGCTTTTCGAGTACCTCGGCGTCACGATACTTGCCTGTATAGGATACGGCGCGGTATTTCTGATCGTCGGGCTGCGTTTTCGAAATCCGATTATTCCCGCCCTCGTACTATACGGCTGGGAGTGGATAAACTTTCTGCTGCCGCCCGGATTGAAGAAGGTGAGCGTTATCCATTATCTGACCTCGCTTGTTCCGGTGCCGATGTCCGAAGGCCCTTTCGCAGTGCTCGTCGAACCAACCCCGGCGTGGATCTCAGTCCCGAGCCTGATTATTTTTACGGCTGTCGTGCTGTTTCTGGCGAGCCTGCACATTCGCCGAATGGAGATCAGCTATGCGGGTGACTGAAGTAAAAGTAGCAAGCGCCAAAGAATTCCTGCCATTATTGCGGCGCCAGTTGAAGGGTGTTGGCAACACACGTCGCCCGGCATTTTTGCTTTTCTCCATTTTTGTATCGGTATTGTTGATCGTCTTCTCGTCCGGCTGCGGAACTCCTTCCCGATCTGACGGCAGTCAGAGCCAGACTGCCTCTGATCCGGGCGAAATTCCCGAGATCACCGACGAAACGATACGCGAGCGATTGAATCAATCGCGGGTCAGGGACATACCGGAGGAGAACGGGGCCGGCGAGCCTATATCGTGGCGTTTTTTCGAGGAAGAACCAAAAGAGGTCACTGT
>JBDTMQ010000128.1:0-5657 GCA_039934155.1 Acidobacteriota bacterium
TTGCGATCTGCATGACGCCATACACAGCACCCGTCACGATCAGAAAAATTACCAGCGAGAGCACCAGTTCAATCACCGAAACGCCGGCCTCACTGTTTCCGCGGGAATCTATTCGCATTGGACTTGTATTCAGTGTTTTCTGCATCATGCTTCCCTCTATTGAATGATCGAGTAATCGGTCAGGACCGTCGCGATCCGCTCCTGTTGTCTTATGGCCCCGATATAAAAATTCACTTTTACTTCAACCCTGCGGATTCTGACCGGCAGGTCGCCGGGCACCGCGCAATTTAATGAGGGACGTTCAGGGTCGCACTCATCGCGAATAGTGATCTCTCGGGTAAAACCGCCGACCTGCTGACCGGAATCGTCGCCTGTGCCGATCACTTCATCAACACCTGGATCCGAAAGCACTGGTTGTTCCCCGTTAAGAAAAACGCCCTGATCGACGCCGTTCGCATCGGGGTTCGTGCCGACGTTTCCGACAGCCTTCCAGCCGAATCTGACAGGATCCGTTTCCTTTACGGACATTATCGATTCGATCGTCGAGGATGCGATCTGTTTTGCCGTTAATTGTCGCTCTTGTCCGCGTGACTGCAGTATCGCCGCCGAGATCGCCGACATCAGCGCAAGAACGCCGACCAGCAAGATCACCATTGCGACCATAACGTCAATGTATGAAAAACCGGCTTCTGTTTTGTTATTCCCTTTCATATGATCCTTGTAAACTGGTCTTAGTTGAACGGCACAAAGGTCGTGCCATCGTGTTTCCAGTATCGAATAGCCCCGCTTCCGCCGAACATCGTGATTACTCTGACTTCTTCTTTCCTTCGGGGCGTTGTTGAACCGGCAGTTTTTGGCGGCCAAACGTATATATTTACGCTGGAAGGAATGCCGGCTGCGTTCACTACCGATCCATCACTCTTGAATCCGGCGGCCCATACCTTATGACCGCTCACAGTTGCCGCACCGACACGATGACCGGTCATATCAGTGATGAATGTGGCATCATTATATTTTGGAGGATCAGGTTTGGTTATCCCCGTCGGGATAACATCCATTCTTACTTCATTTACCGGCTCAAGGGGGATAGATTTCAGTAACGTATCGGGACCTGCATTATTCTCGTCAATGACCAAAATGGCATTATCAGTAAGGTCGATCTCGAGCCGAAACGACCGCCTGCGGCTCAGGGCAAGCTGGCTGGTCTCGCGCATCAGATCCATGACCTTTAACGACTGATCTTCAGATTTGTATGCCGACTTATAGCTGTAAATGTAGGGAATGGAGATCGCGCTCAATATAAGAATGATCATGACGACGACGAGCAATTCGATCAGCGAAAAACCCGCGCTTGTTCGTGTCTCGTCTGGTGAGCCGTCCTTGAAGCCAAGGGCGTAATCGTAAGCCATAACAATTTTACCTATTTATCTTGCGGCGGGATCTCGCCTTTGATTGAAACTGAACTTCCTCACAATATGTCCAAAATTTAAAGCTTTGTTTGAAATTAGGTGAGGTATATGTAATAGAGAGGCAATGGAAAACTATTTCCAAAATCATTTTACATTGTTTAACCAAAGATGACAATACTATGATTGCCTTTTTTTATTTGTGCTGTTCGGCTAAGATGGCAACAAATCTGACCTTCAGTTCGTTCATTTATTGTTGATGCCCGAAACGCCTAAATCACTAAGGACATTCTCGCTCGACTGGCTCGTTCAGGGCGTCCTCACAAAGGTTGGCGATACGTTTGACCGGCTGACTGGCCGTGGTTGGAAACCTTCGAGCAGTCTGGCCACAAGCGAGCTTATCGGCCGCTTAAAAACCCTCGTGGACGCCGAGGTCCGCCAAAACGGCGACAACCGGAAATTTGTGCCTCACAATATCAAACTAAAGATGCAGTGGGATAAATTTTCGACGGATTCTGACGAAGGTCTACGAAAGCTTGAGATCGAGCTTTTGTCAGCGGTCGTCGATCATATTAATGACAAGCGTTACTATACTTATGCCCCTATTTCCCTGCAGGTTAAGCCGGACTACTTCACGTCGGGCGTTAAGTTGCTGGTGAGTTTTGATAAGACCGACAGTGATGAGGGTGAAGCCGAGATCCACGTTTCCGTTCCCGGCTCGAGTCCGGCTCTCGAACACCAGTCGATACCTCCTGAGGCAGTTCATACGACTTTGCGGTTCTCGTTTGGGATCGACGGCAAAGATATCGAAAAGGTTTTGTCGATCAAGACCGGCGGCCGTATCGGTTTCGGGCGGACAAAAGAGAATGACCTGATGATCGCGGATGACAGCGTTTCGAAGTATCACGGTTCGGTAATGCTGGACAGCGAGTCGAAGCTGATGATTTCCGATACCGGCTCGACAAATGGAATTCTTATTAACGGTTCGCGAATTCCTTATGGAAAAGCCGTCGTATTACGGCCCGAAGATTCATTGACGATCGGCGCTGTTGAGGTCAGTTTCGAGACGCTTGCAGCAAAGGTCGGGACCGAGGTTCCCGAGAGCAATGATCGAGTCGCCGAAGAGACAGGAAATACCTTAGCCCCTGAACAAAACGATCGTACTGAAGGTGCCGCCGGGCCCGAGATCGATAATGACGATCGAGCCGAAGCCGACACAGATCTCAAGCTCGACAACGAGGTCGAGTCGATCGCTGATACCGGCACGGGCTCTGTGGTCGAAACAGACCGCCCGACGAGTTCGAAAGGTTAAACAGTGCGGCCGCCGCGGTGTATCGAAAATAGATGATCCTGTTTCTTCATCAGATCGATTGGAACAAGCTTCGGCCCGAGGTCCTTTTTGGCGGTCAGGTGCTTGAGCGCACCCCGGCCGGGCTGAGCATTTTCTATCTTATCGGTATAGGTATTTTGCTCGGTTTTTTGATGATCAGTTTCTTTGACAACTTTAAACGACCAAAATTTCTATTCGAGCTTGATCTTCCTCGTGAGGTGACACGACGCCTGACCAGGACAGTCGCTAACCGGAGTCTTCGGATCTGGCAGGTCGTCTTTATAATACTTGCATTTAGCGTCTATGGGTTCCAGGTTTACTGGACGTATTTTGCCGACGATTCTAACCAACAGTTTCAGGCACTCGCCTACAAAGACCTCAGAATAAGACGATCTACAGCTGCATCGCTTCGTGGCTGGATGCTCGACCGATCCGGCGAGCTGAGTTCGGCGCTTGCTTATTATAAATTGGATGCCAATGGGAACATCGTTCGAGGGTTCGCCCTTGAGAATGAGATGGCCCATTTGTTGGGAACCGAACGCGGAACTCCCGGTCTCGAACGTACGTTGTATAAGAGACAGGCTGACCCAATGCCCGAAGCATGGGAGGTCCTGACCCGGATCAAACGCCCTGAGGATGAGCAGAAGGACGTTAAGATCACTATCAATAGAGATTTGCAGGCATTTATCGCCAAACAGCTTGAAGGCAAAAAGGGTGCGATCGTCGTGCTCGATCCGCAGACCGGCGATATTCTCGCAATGTATTCGAACCCGTCGTTCGATCTTTCCACAGCTCAGGATCTCGACGAGTATCTAAAGCTTGAGGGCAATAAACGGGACAAACCTTTATTAAATCGCGCGACCCGTGAATTCTATGTTCCCGGTTCGACTTTCAAAACTTTCACCATGATCTCGGCATTCCGCGCTAATAAGCAGAACGCCGTATTCTCGAGCTATCCCGAGGGTTTTAAGCCGACTCGAAGTTCACGGCCGATCGTTGATGCAACCCAAAAACTGCTTCCCGATGGCACCGTTACGGGTGTCTGTGACGGCGGATGTCAGGAAAAAGACATTACGTTCGCCTACAAAGTCTCAAGTAATCAGTATTTTGCCCAACTCGCGATCGAGCTGGGACGCGAGAGGCTTAGAGAAACCGCGCAGCTTTTGGGGATCGGCGCCGTTGATACTCCCCAGGAAGCGCTGCTTCAAAAATTCTTCCCGAATATATTGAATACGAGTAATCCTGCAATTGCCGGAGCTCTCGCGCCGCAGCAGTCAACGATCGTGACGGGCAAAGAGATCTCTCTTTTTGATCTTGGCCTCGAAGGCATGGGCCAAGGTTATGCCGGGCAAATGACACCGTTTCAGATGGCTTTGATCGCCTCGATACCGGCGAATATGGAGGGCAAGCTGATGAAACCGCGAATAGAGACCGCTCAGCCACCCGAAGCCTTTTCACAGGTTTTGTCGCCGCAGCAGGCGGCCGTGATCCGCGGGATCATGTCGACCGTTACCGAAGAACCAGGCGGCACCGGAACCGTTCTCTCGTCAAAGCTCGCCGGCACCGGCATCAGGACCGGCGGCAAAACCGGCACTGCCGAAAAGCAGGCGCCGGTCTATGACGAAAAGACGGGAAAACTAAAGGTCATTAAGCAAAGACGACGCGACTCCAATGGTCAAATTGTCGAATACGACGTTCCACTGATGTATGAGCGGACGGACAGCTGGTTCATAACGATCGCGCCGCTCGAACGCCCGCGTCTGGCCATTTCGGTCGTCGTGGAAGGCGGCGGATTCGGCGCCCGAACTGCAGCACCGATCGCCGCAAACGTGATACTGAAAGCTCGGGAGCTCGGCCTCTTAGGCGACCAATACAAGCCCAAAGCCGTGACGCCGCCGGCGAAACGAAAGACGCGATGACCGCGGTCTGGACAATGAAAAACCGAACTTCTTCACATTTCTTTATTTTGATCCTGATCGTGTTCGTCACTGCGCTGGCTCACTATTCGATCTACTACGGCGGGCTTATCCGTGGGTATGAAACGTCCTGGGTGACGGCAGGGCGAAACGTCGGTCTTCTTTTGCTGCTGGCATTTTTGCCCGTTGCGTTAAAGAAGTTTGGGAAGTTTCAGGGCAACTGGACGCTTTATACGACAGCCGTACTTCTCTTTTCAGTGGGTCTAACTATTCAATACCGGCTCTTCAGCGATCCGGAGTATGTGTCGCGACGCGACAAGGCGCAGGCACGGCAGGAAAAGATCAAAACCCTGCAGCTGCATTATATTCAGGAGAATTATTCCGCGGAAAAGAAACAAATAATGGGCCTTTCGGCCACGCCGCCGTCGCCGGTCGACCTCGATTCCGAAACTCCGCGACCGGCGGACGAAACCGTTTCCGGCGTTCTCCTTTCTGGCCGCACAACAAATCCGATCCTCGGTATCCTAGGCCTCATTACAGCTTTTCTCCTGTTGCGCCGCGACGACGTTCTCGAGCTGCTGCAGAAGAACGGATTTCTGATCGTTTTACTGACGCTCGGTCCGCTGTTCGTTGCCGCGATCACGTCCCGGGCCGGCAAATCCATTGGCAACATGACTCCGTGGGAGCCTTCAAAGATCCCGTTTTTGATCGGATTCGCGGCGATACTCGCAGTTTTGTACAAAAACCTTGCGCGGACATATTGGGGCATTCCTCGTGCGAAGGATGTTTTGCCGCTGGTATTCATGGCTGTTTTGCCGTTTTTTCCGTTCTTCGTTTTGAAGGACTTCGGGCAGATGATGGTTTTCAGCTCGGTTTACGCGACGCTTTATCTGATCGCGGTCCGCCGATTCTCGCAGCGTTTCGTGCTCGTCGGCAGTGTCTTGCTTGTCGCTGGGATCTTGATCGTTGGCGCCTTGCCTGAAAAGACCCAGGAAAAGATCCCGT
>JBDTMQ010000129.1:0-13952 GCA_039934155.1 Acidobacteriota bacterium
TAGCCGGAACCCATCGATAGTTGTTACGACAAGTTCTCGACCTCGATCACTTTCGCGAAACCTCTTTCTCTTTTCCTTTCCTAACCGCACGATCATTCCAAGCTCAACAGTTGTTATTGAACGCGCTTGGTTGTGATGGCATTATCGTCCCGGCGGAGGTCCGCCGGGCGACCCATGCTTTCAAAAACACCTAAAAACGTTCGATACTGCGAAACAGCTGCTCGCTTCTCGGCTGCGAGTTTTAACGCGCCAGCCGCGCACGACTCGGCTACTTGTCGTGACATATGTGTCTCAACCTGTCCGTCCGCGTGTTTCGCTGCAGCAAAAATACTGTGTGCGGTCGAACAGAACACCCCTGCGGAACACTCGGGAACCAGTATTTATCTGGCTCAGAGGGGACTGAACACCGTTCCATTGTGTTTCATAGTGAAACACTTCGGGGAACACCGTGGAACAAAACCACGGGCGGCCGGCCCGCTTAATCCGGGACCGATCGACCGCTGTATTCAGGGGGTGTTTGTAGTTCACTAATTGCAATTTCCTGATATACTAGGCTTTAGAATTTGCAACTTACGGGCTTGGGTCGTCGTAGAGGATTTGGCTGAAGTTCTTTTTTAATCCACTTTGGGAGCAGACAAATAAAATGGGATTGTGGGCAAGGTTAACGCGAGTTTTTAGGGCAAGCACCGGAGCAGCACTTGATAGGATAGAAAACCCTGAACTGGTGCTGCAGCAGACGATTCGCGACATGCGGGACCGCGTGCCGGAATTGAATAATTCGGTGGCACAGGTAATGGCGACTGAACGGCTTTTGATCAAGAACAGCGAGAATCTCGAAAAACAGGTTGTCGATCTCGATTCAAAGATCAAAGCTTCGGTCAAAATGGGCCGCGACGACATTGCAACAGCCTATATCGGCCAATTGCAGCAAGCCCAGCTTGACCTCGACCGGACGGGTGCTCAGCTCGAACATGCCTCGCTCGCCTCAAAACAGGCACTCAAGGCACGTGATAATTACGTCCTGAACATGAAAAAGCGCACCGCCGAGGCGATGCAGCTGATCAGCGCCGCCAAACAGGCCAAGCTTCAGGAACAGTTGGCCCAAACGATGGAGACCTTTAACATCGGTGACGACGCATCGACCTTTAACGAGATGCGTGAAAAGATCGACCGCCGGGTCGCCGCTGCCGAGGCCAAGCTTCAGCTTGGTACAAGTTCGGTAGACACCCAAATGCAGGATATCGAGCGCGAAGCGATGGACATTCAGCTGCAGGACAAGCTGCTTGAATACAAACAGCAGATGGGATTGCTCGGTTCCGGTTCCCCAGCCGCCGGAAAACAGATCTCGGCCGGCGAGACGCCGAAGGAAGAAGATGTACTTGACCAAGTGATCGTTAACGAATCGAACGAGATGAACCGTTCAAATTGAGAACCGAATTTATGAATTCATCGAACGTGCGGTGCGGTAACGGCATCTAGTATTTATGGCGGATCTTGCAAAATACCAAAGGGATATTCAAAGGTTTCAGACGAGCTATGCAAAAGAGGCTCTCAAGGAGCCGTTCAATTTTTGGGGTCTTGCAGGATTTGCCGCCGCCGCGGCGTTCACCGGCAGCTGGATCCCTTTGCTGATCGCCCTTATTGCGGAATTAGCGTACATAATGGTCGTCCCCAATCTTCCGGTATATCGCCAGATGATCCAGCGTCGGGAAAAAGAACGGCTGCTGCAAGCAAACCGCGCGACACGCGAAAAGCTGATAAAGACTTTCACGCCCAGAGAGCGCGAGGCTGTCGAATACCTCAGGTGGCTGAAGGAAAAGATCCAGGACAATTATAAGAAATTCACCGGTGCCGGCTCACTGCCTACAAACCTCACAACACTCGAACACCGATGGGAAGATTTCGTCGATCTGCTCGACGTTTACCGGCGGCGTAAACAGCATTTGAAGTCCATTAATCGACAGGCCGTTCACAATCAGCTTTCTCAGGCATATCGAGCGGCGGAAAATGCCGGTTCGGATGAAAAGACGAAACGCATTCAGCAAACGAATGTCGAGATCTTGAAACGGCGTATCGCCTCTTTTGATGAGATCGAACGAAGCGTCAAGCTGGTCGAGGGACAGCTTCAATCGATCGAGAACTTTTTCAGTTATCTGAATGACGAGATCGTAACGATGTCCACACCCGAGAAATTCTCACTTCTTGATTTCGAACAGTTGTCCGATTCGATCGCCATGACCAAGCAAATGCTCGATGCGACGGCAGATTCGGTCGGCGCGCTCGATTCATATAACCGCGAAATGGGCAATTACGAGCTGTTGCCTCATTCCAATTCCTGATTTTACACGTCGAGCATGGTCAGGTCGTGGTCCCATTCACGCATCCATGCCATTGCCCGATGATCCTCGGCAAAAGCCGAATATCGATTCCAGTCAAAAAAACCGTGACGGTCAGCCGCGATGTGCCCGGCATCATTTAAAAGCTTTTCGACTGTACCGTCAGGAAAAAAGTAAAAGTCCTTTTTCCCATATCTCTCCTGCCGCAGACGATGTATCACCGAGGTGAACGTACTGCGATATGTGCCGATAAATTTATCGGCGGACGCACACAAAAGCTGATCGATGACGGTCAGTACGTTGAAATCGGTAAAGGGCAGTTCGCCGAATTCTCGACCGTATTCATCCATTATGAATTCGTCGATAAAATAGATCTTTGAACTGCTGAATATCGATCTGATGATCTCCTTTTGGTTAAGACCGTCGGTCGCAACCACGATCGGCAGTTCTCTGTCGCCAAACTCAAGCGACACGTAGGACGCGAATTTTCCCGGGTCGAGAGAATAAACATCCGAATCGTAAAGCGTCAGAAAATCGCCCATCCGTAAATGGACGGCGTTAAATGTACCAATCTGCGAAGCGATCCGGCCCACCACTTCCTCGATCGGCCGGATATATTTGATCTTTACGGAATCCATCAACGCTTGCTTTTCGGCACGCGGCAGAAAGTAAAAGTAACCGAGATTGCTGGCTTTCGTATGCGTCCATTCGAGCAGGTCAAGCGAGAGCAAATATTCGCGTGTCAGATCAAAACGCCCCACTGCGAAGGAGTTCCAGATGATCGAGTCCTTAAAGCGCTCTTTCATCGCCTCAGTGGTCACGAAATAACTGTAGACAAGCTGAAGCTCACGCTTATTCTCTACGTCGCGATCTATCTCAAAGGCTCGGCGGTTTGGAAGGACAAGCAGGTCGGAAACCAGGCTTCGCTCACTATTCAGCAAAACAGCGAATTTGTCTTTGCGATCACCAGTGACGGCGAAATCGGGCGGCGTTGAACAAGGGATCTCGTAGTCAAAGTAAAAATCCCGCTCTAGAAGATTGGAAAGCGAGGTGCAAAGTGTGTAAGACATCACGTGAGTATTAAAACCTTCAAGACCTCGTGATGCGTTTTCGAAATAGATCATATCTTGTCGCGTTCGTGTTACGACAAGTGTAAGGGCGACAGGCGTTTAATTTCAACTCGGCTTGTTTTTAGCGTTCGAATCCGTCGATCGCGGGTAAGGGTTCGCCCGAACGGACGACCGGATCGACAGGTGCCGGCTTCAGGGTTTCTTCGACCGCTTCCGTATTTCGTACCTGGTCGAGATCGCTGATCGCAAGGGCAAGGTTATTTGCATTCGATGAATACGCAAGTCCGATGTCACGTTTGATCTGGCCGGTTCTGATGAGTTTTTCGAGCTCGCGGTCGAATGTCTGCATGCCCTCCATCTCGCCATCTTGCATTGCATCGACTATCGACCGGCCGTCTTTCTCACCCTTCTCGATATATTCGCGTGTTCGGGAGTTAGACGCGAGGATCTCTATGGCAGCGATCCGACCGCCGCCGGCCTTTGGCATAAGCCGCTGGGAAATGATGCGCCTGAAAGATTGAGCAAGGCGGGTACGAATTGCGGCCTCTTCGACCTTTGGAAATACGCCAATGATCCGGTCGATCGTCTTGGCCGCGTCAATTGTATGAAGAGTGGATAGCACCAGATGGCCTGTCTCCGCCGCTTCCATGGCGACCTCGATCGTTTCTCGATCACGCATTTCACCTACAAGAATGACCTTAGGCGCCTGGCGAAGTGCAGCGCGGAGTGCTAGGGCAAAGTCGGGAGTATCTGAATGAAGCTCTCGCTGATGTATCGTACTTAGTTTATGGTCGTGAATGAATTCGATCGGGTCTTCGATCGTTACCACGTGATATTTTTTAGTCGTGTTGATCAGATCGATCACCGCCGCGAGCGTCGTCGACTTTCCTGATCCTGTTGGACCGGTAACCAATACAAGTCCGTTCTTGAGTCCTGCAACACTCTTGACGCCTTCAGGAAGATTCAGGTCCTGCCAATTCGGCGGCGTGGTCGGAATGACCCGCATCACGATCGCGTGGGTTCCGCGCTGTCGAAAGATATTCACTCTAAATCGGCACAGACCCGGCACGCTATAGGAAATGTCTGCCGAACCACGCTTTTCGAGCGTTTCCTGGCCTCGGTCGTTATCGGTCAGCATCACATCGACCATCGCGTTGATGTGTGGTGCCGTCAGCCTTTCCAAGCCAGGGATCGGAACGCCTTGCAGATCGCCGGACAGTTCAACCTGAGGCGGACGGCCGGGCGAAAAGATCAGATCGCTGACCCTTGGATCAACCGCCAGCATTCGCTTAAGAACGTTGTGGAATGACTGAACATTTTGGGGAGCCGTTGAAGACGACGCCTCGGCGATGCCAATTTCGCCGCGGGCGGCGTCAGAAACACTATTAGGGGGCAGGGTAGAAATTTCCGTCATTATCTTTATGGTGATAGCGAGTTAATTGAAGGATCAAACCTGAAGGTGAGTGCGCGGCCTGAGCGGCACATCCATTTAAACTACAGAATTTAACAATGTTTTGCAAGAAGATTTTACTGACTGTTGGGTGTTATGAAGTTCGGATTTCACAGTCTATCTTGCCCTAGGCTGGGGATTCCATTAAAATTATGGGTTTTAGTCAACCGTATCAAATACAGGTAGTTTTTAAGGATAAATAATATGAAAAGAGTAGGAATATTAGCAGGACGCGAGGTTACGTTCCCCGAGTCAATTATTAACAGCATCAATGAAAAGGGTGGCGGCGAGGTGACCGCAGAAATGGTGACGTTTGGCGGGATCCGTCTGGACGAACCGAAGCGATACGATGTCATTATTGACAGGATCTCTCACGAAGTACCTTATTATCGGGCGACGCTTAAGAGAATGGCGCTCGAAGGGACGTATGTCATAAATAATCCGTTCTGGTGGTCGGCGGACGACAAATTCTTTAACTTTTCGCTAGCCGCAAAACTCGGCGTTGCCATACCCAAAACGGTTTTGCTGCCACAGCAGGAATACGTCAAAGACATTACGAGTGAATCGCTTCGTAACCTCGAATTTCCGCTAGATTGGGAAGGGATAGTGAATCATGTCGGTTTTCCGGCGTTCCTGAAACCGTTTGATGGCGGAGGCTGGAAGAATGTGTCAAAGATCCATTCTCTTGAACAGCTCTGGTATGAATACAATCAGACCGGTACGTTGTGCATGACGCTTCAGGAAGGTATCGAATATGACCAATTTGTCAGGTGTTACTGTGTTGGGAAAGAGAAAGTGCTGATCATGCCTTACGACCCATCAAAGCCATATCTGAGCGGGATGCAGTACGTAAATGTTGAGAATTATCTCACCCCCGAACTTCATGCGAGAGTCGAAAAAGACGTCAAGACGATCTGCAATGCCCTTGGCTACGATCTGAATACGGTCGAATTTGCGATCAAAGACGGCATACCGTACGCGATCGATTTTATGAATCCTGCGCCGGACGCCGAATTGGCCTCGGTCGGTGAATTGAACCATCGATGGATCGTCGATTCGATGACCGATCTTATTCTCAGAATTTTGGCGGAAGGCGTGGAAACGCCAGACTATCAGTGGACGGATATGCTGAAGAATCCCACAGCTCCGAAAAAAAAGTCGGTGAATAGGACGAGATCGGCAGACATGCCGGCGAAAGAAACTAAAGGCAGCCGACCGGGTACGAAAAAGTCGGCGTCAAAAAAAGCCGGAACTACTAACTAACTACATTGCAGAGTTAGTTTTAAGCCGCTGTTCGAAGAGGGCAGCGGCTTTTCTTATCGATCACAGCCTGTCCTAATCGAAACGGTCGCCGCTTTCTGCATCGTCGATGAACAAATCGTAGGACAAGCGGGTCGAAAGCATCGATCCGAAAACTTTAGTGATCAGCCACAAAACAAGGCCAATGCCGGACACAGTAAAACCCAACTCCGCTATCACGTCATTTCCTATTACCATCCCGAACGGGATCGTCAGCAAACCCAATGCGGTTACCACGAGCGACTGTCGTCTGCCTCTTTCGATAGTTTCCAATAGACTTATTCGACTAAGCTCAAGTTCTAGATATTCCTGATCGTCGTTAAGTTTTGAAAAATACTCAACTTCCCCTTTTGTCCAGCGTTTCAACGCCGCCGCGCCTGCGATTCGATGTGCTGCTGAAAAGTTATGTAAAACATGCGCGATCTTTCCTTTCCGAAGCGCGACCTCAGCCATTCCGCGCAGCGTGCGAAAGCTGTCGCCGATGCTTTTCTGGGCCAGCCGAAAAGCTCCCTCAGACCGCCGGATCTTGCCCGCCCGAAGATAAGATTCCCCGAGGCGTGCAAGCAATTCGCCGTCGCCCTGGGCCCTCTGTTCAGAAAGACGCAGTAGTGCGATGGATGTTCGCTCCAAACTCACATTACGCTCCAGGGCGGCGAGCGAACGCACACAGCGGGCGGCTTCGAACAACAACCAGCCGTCCGTAGGACGCAAAAGGAGTGCTCGTCTAAAGGCTTCGAGTGACTGTCTCAGCGAACCGGCGACCTTGAGCTGATTTGCCAGCTGTCGCAGCTCAGAAAGATCTTTCCCGCTCTGACTTCCTAGTGTCCCCGGGCGGGCGGTTTTGATCCGGCTGCGATAGGAGCTTTCAAGTACGTCGTCTGAGGGGATCCGCGCTGTCTCGGCCCGGCGCCGGGTCAGACGAGGATCAGAAATATAGTCTCGTATCTCGATTGATCTGTTATCTAACAGATCTTTAGGCAGTCGCTTGAGCAACGCTTCGGCCATTACCCTGTAGCCTTTGCCCCGGCCCGAGATCGTGAACTCGATTCCCTTTCCTCTTACCAGCGTACGATAGCGATAGACGATCCTTCCGCCGAGTTTTAACATCCGCAGGGCGTGGGATTCGGACTGCTCGATATCCGTGATCCTGAGGCGGTCACGGCGGCCGTTCATTCGATACCAGAGGCGAGGAACCATTCCTGTTCGGTAAAGCCTGCGGCCGTCAAAAACGACCCTGTCCTGTATAGCAAAAGCCAGGCAAACAAAAAAAGAGACCGCAAAAATTGCGATCCCCATTCTTAATTGTCCTAAATACAAAAGGAAAATGCTGATAAATGCGATAAGAAGTATGGCAGCGATATAGGCCGACGAGCCCGTCCTCATGGAAATTGGCCGGCCGAGTGGTGCTAAGCCGTTCGGCCTTTTATCGGTAGGTGCTTTCACTTTGACCGCCTAGACATCTGATCTAACTTTCAAACAACCGAAAACTCGTTGCTAGAAACTCATCTGGCGTAGATTCGGATCGTCGCTCGGATTTTGCGGAAGTTCCGCGGCCCGCTCCGGTGCGATCTGCTGAAGCCTTTCCTTGGCGGCTCTCGCAGTCGCTGTCAATGCAACAGGCTTGCCGTCAAGATCTTTTGCCTCAGCCGCCGTCTTCACCAAGTCAAATAAAAGGTCGGAAGCTTCCTTTATCTTTCCCTGCTTTTCGTAAAGTTTTGCGATCTCAAAATTTATAGTTGCTTTTGAAAGGACAGCGTCGTCAAGGGACGTAAGCTCCTGATACAGCGCAATGGCTTCATCCGCCTTTCCGTCCTCGGCCTTTGTCTGCGCTAGTGCAAATTTTGACAATCGGCCGGCCGCATCGTTATTTTTTGCCAGCGTTTCAAGCTCTTGAACGGCTGTTTGCCGATCGACGTAAAGCCGGTTAACGGCGATAAAATACTTTGCCTTTTCTGCCGTATCGCCGCCGAATTTATCTGCAACACTTTGGAACTCAGCGATCGCAGCATCAGCCCGCTCTTTTTCGGTCTTGAATACTTTTTCTGTACTTCCCGCCGGCGGTGCAGTATCTGTCACTCTCGATTCCGAGATATCGATCGCCTTGCCGAGGGCAGCCTGGGCCGCACTGTTCGAACGTCCGCTCCAGGCATAAAAGATCCATACGATCACGGCCAAGACGGCCAGCGCCCCAAGACCGTAAAGCAAGGTACGCCCTTTTCCTTCAAGTTTTTTGCCGGCTTCCTCGATCGACCTGCCGAAACTACTTTGAAAATGGTCCTGATACGCGGGTTTATTCTTATCTTCCGGCACCGGTGCCGTAACGGGCTCAAAACGTCGGTTTTTTCTACTCATTTCTTAAAAACTGCAATTTTAGACTTTCAATACGTTATATAATCGTGAAACGGGCTAATTTCCAAAAGATTTAATTTATCGTAATTCGAAACAGAGGGCAAACCAGAATGTTAACGCCTGTAAACATCGATTGGAATTCGCTTTCCTACGGAAAGTTTTTAGATGGGAACTTTTCAACAAATGCGGTGTCTAAACTAATGCCGGTCGATGATCGACATCGTGTTTGATCAGTCGCGGCAATTGTTGAAAATGTTGATGCGTACGAAATGGTCTTCATCAGGTCTATAGCCTTTGACGAGGAAAGAATAGGAGCCGGTACCGCGGCGGAAGGGTCTTCCAGTGCGCATTTAACGTCAGATTCCGACTTTGTTGTTCGCCTGCAAACGGGCGACGCCGAAGCCTTCGATACTTTGATAACCAGATATGCCCCCGAGATACATGGTCTGCTGTATCGATTGACATTGAATGCCGAGGAGGCCGCTGACTTGACGCAGGAAACCTTCTTGAGTGCTTTTAAGGCGATAAAAGGTTTTCGTGGCGATTCTGAGCTAAAAACCTGGCTGTACCGCATCGCTGTCAATCAGTCACGCAACCGGTATCGCTGGTGGAAAAGACGCCAAGCGGACAAGTCGATCTCACTCGACGAACTTTCATCCCCGACTGATCGGCCTATGTCGGAAGATGTGGCGGATCTGAAGGAGGGACCGGAAGCGGAGCTGCTAAGACGTGAACGCCATCACGAATTGGCAGCAGCTTTGAATAAACTGCCGGAAGCATTTCGGATCGCTGTCGTTTTGTGTGATATCGAGGGTATGAGCTATGAGGAAATTTCGCGAATGCTCGATGTTAATTTGGGCACGGTTAAGTCTCGGATCGCCCGCGGGCGTGATGAGTTAAGACGCCGCCTCGGCGGAATTTGATAACGAATGAATGGCTGACTCGCCCCGGTTTATCTTTGAAGACAAGACTAATCGGTGCCAAACGAGGTCGAAGAGAACGGATGCGTATTCGGATATGAGAAAAGCAGGTCGTATGAAGTGCTTGAAATTGACCAGCAACAGTCAATACTTCTCGATAACTGGATCGAATGTTTCGAATTGCAGTGACGTTGTTTTCTGTGAGCAGAGAACAGCCGGGGTCAGTTAGCCATTCATTTTTTCTCCGATGTATCGGAGAACCCGGACCACAAATGTTGTCCGAAGGGATAAGAACAATGCATTGCCGTGATATAAAGATCGATCTTGCACTTTACCGGGACGGCGGGCTTTTGCCCCAGACCAGAGCGGCGATCGACTTACATTTGAGCCGCTGCCCGCTTTGCCGGCAAAAGCTGGCGGAACACGAGATAGTCGGCGAAAGGCTGCGGGCCGTTCCGCGGGCGCAAATGCCGGAATCGATCCTATCGAACATCCGACGATCGATCGGATCATTCCCTCAGGCAGCTTATTCCTCCCCGAATTTTCAGTTGATCGGCGCCACCGGAAATTGGCTCGACAGATGGCTGATGCCGTTTGCCGCCGGCGGCGTGGCCTCAGTGGTAGCGGGTATTACGTTGCTCTGGCTCGTGCTGATGACGCCGCCCTCGAATTTGGACGTGGCCGCTTTGAGAAAGACACCTGAACGGCCGGTGATGATCGCAAGAAGTATCCCCGATCCCGCTGAGTATGCGGGTTCGCGGGTTGGTTTTTCAGCCGAATCGCCCAGCGTTAATCCACAGGGAGCGCTGGTCGCATTGACACGGTCTCTTGTTCGCGGTGAGATGGAGGACGATGAGGTCGTTGTTGTTGCCGACGTTTTCCGCAACGGGATGGCAAATATTGCTGAAGTGGTCGAACCGTCACGCGACCGAAAAGCTGTCGAGGAGCTTCAAAAGGCCCTGCAGTCGGATCCGGCCTTTGCCCCATTCGTTCCGGCGGATATCGATCAGCGGTCTGACACCGTCCGCGTTGTGCTGAAGATCCAAAGCATCAATGTTTACACCAATTCAAAACGCACGGCGAATTGAATTTTCCGCCGTGCGCCCGCATTCCATTCTCGTCCGCTTCTTAAGGCAAACCCAATTCAGCTTTTAGTTTGGTGGCAAGCTCGGGATCGATCGCGATCAATCCGCGGTACTGTTCAAGCGCCGCATCCTTTTGATTGAGCGATGAGAAGGCAATAGCTAGATTGTACTTCGCCCGTGCAAATCGCGGACTTAACTCAAGGCAGCGGTTATAAGCGTCGGCCGCTTTGCCGGCCTGGCCATCAGCGACTAGCGAATTTCCCAACAAATAGAACGAATCGGCATCATTCGGGCTCTTCGCCGTCTGCGCTTGAAGACTCGCGACGGCTCGTGAAAATGCTCGTGTCGCATCCCCCTTGCGTCCGGCAAGGGTGTAGGCGTTCCCGAGATAGTAGAGAGTTTCGCCGTCGTCTGCCTTTCTCGACAAAGCATTGTTACACGCCTTTACTGCTTCCGACGCATTCCCAAGATCGTTGTACGCTCTACAAAGGTTCCGATACGCGATGGCATTCTCAGCAGACAGTCGAATAGCGGCAAGAGCCGCATCAACGGCATCCTGCTTTCGATTCGAGAGACTGTAGAACCAACTCAAGTCGCTGTAGAAATAACTGTCATTCGGAAAAAGTCGCTGTCCCTTTTTAGAGATCTCGATCGCCTCGCTAAAATTTCCCTGAGAGCGGTATATATCCGCCATGTTCCGATACGCCGCGTAATTGTCCGGCTTTGCAGTGATCGCCTTTTGATAGAAATCGAGTGCCTGATCGTATTTGGCAGTTCTCTGGTATGCTTCGGCCACGAGCAACTGCGATTCCGATAAATACTGCGTACGTTTGTTGATCGCTTCTTCGGCCGCAGTACGCTGGCCGTCGATATTCCCCAACTCCTTTTGCGTCTGGGCGATGCGGTAATAAATGTCAGCGCTGTTCGGAACCAGCAGAACTGCCTTTTGATAGGCTGTCAAAGCGGTTGGGAAATCGCGGCGGGCAAAGCTTACATCACCGAGCCCGATGGTAAGGTCCCGATTCTCCGGATCGAGCTTTAAACCATCATTGATGTCGGCGGCCGCTTGATCGAACTGATCTCTGGCGAACAAAACGCGCCATCGGGACATGTAAATATCGAGCGGTTTGCGATGGCCGTTCTTCATCGCGAGATCAAATTCTGCCAGCGCCTGATCATCTTCATTCAGGCGATGGTGCGCGAGGCCTTTCCAGAAATGAGAATAAGGTTCGGTGGGGACAAGCGCGATGGCTTTATTATAATTCTCTATCGCCACGCGGTAATTTCCCTGATTAAAAGCCCTGTCGCCCTGATCGCTGGCCTTCTTTGCTTCACGGATGTCTTTTTTCGACTGCGCGGGCGCATAAACAGCCATGGCTCCGAGGATCGCGATCGAAAATGTCAGACCGGTCAGGATTCGAAATAACGATTTCCGCTGCATATTAATCACCATTCTATTGAAGGATCCTAGGCCCAGGCGTATTTTTAGGTTTCGGCGTCGGCTTTGTGATCTGTACCGACTTTGTCGGTGCCGGTTTTGGTGTCGGCTTTGGCCGCGTATCGCCGGGCCGTGGGTCCGTTCTCGGTACCGATTGCGTTTGCGTCGCCGTGGGCAGAGGCGTGGGCTCGACGGTCGGTACTGTAGAACTGACGTTTGTATCCGACGTTGAGTTCGAGTTCGAATCATCCGTTGAGTTCGACGGTAAAACGCTTTCGAATGTCGGCTCCGGTGTCGGCGACGGCTCGAATGTCGCCTCGGGCGTTGGCGATGGCTCGACCGGTGGAGCGGCGCCGTAATTTTCGTAAATATACCAGCCGCCCCCGGCTCCGACGAGGACCAGGACAAAAAATGCCGCTAATCCACCCAGGATCAAAAGCGGCTTTCCGCTCGACTTCTTTTTCACGGGACGCGACGGGACCGCCGCCGTTGCTGCCACTACCGCGGCGGCGGATGGTGGCGCCTCGACAAAAGCCTCGTCAGTTCCCTGACCTGACTCACCGGAATTATCGGCTACGAATCCCGGCGACGTATAGAATTCTTCTCCTGCTGTCTCGCCTTCGTTCTTGTATGAAATAAGCGGGACGGTTTCTTGTGGATTGAATCCGCCGGTATCGGGATTCTCGACCCTGAAATTTGAAGTGTCGCTCGCGCTCTGGCCGCCGCCGTTAAAATTATCTGTCAAAGGCGGTTCAGTAACCGAAGGCGTGCTCTCTTGGGCAAACGGAAACGAAGTGCTGCCGGCCAGGAAAACTTCGGTCTTTACATCTGCCTGGCGGACGTCCTGCGCCGAATCTTTTTGGAATCCCGTGTCAGGAAACGAATTTGATTCAGGCTGCTGATCCACGATCGGCATCGCGTTCGGATCGTATGCAAGGGTCGCATCAAAATCGACCGGCGGCGCCGCATTTGCAGCGGACGGCTGGCTGAAGTAAGGCTCTTTTGCCGGATCGCTGACGATATTGGTCGTATCGACTAGCGGGGGATCTTGAAATGATGAACTCGCCGGCTGGTCGATAGCGGATGTATGAAGGGCCGAATCGGCAGTAAATGCCACGGTCTGCGCCGACATTGCATCCTGGACCTGCGAAAACGCTTTTCTTAAGGCCTTTTGCATTTCCCTCGCCGTACCGAAACGCTTTTCCTGACTGACCTCCATTCCCTTCAGGATAACCTTTGAGACAGCGGCCGGTATCTCGTGATTTAATTCGTGCGGCGGCTTTATCGGATCTGGCAACTCATTCAGCATCGTGTCGGCCCGCGTCAATGCGTCGGCCGGCACGACATTCGTCATCAATTGATACAAGGTGGCGGCCAGTGAATAAAGGTCGCTGCGGGCATTTGTCCCGATACCGCGGATCTGTTCCATCGGCGCGTAATGCGGCGTATAACCGACAACGCTGCCGGTGCTGACGCCTGATTTTGAGAGATGTGTCTGGCCCGTGGAACTTTTCGAAAGACCAAAGTCCAGCAGAATTATGTGATTCTCGTCGGTCAGCTTTAAATTTTGCGGTTTAATGTCGCGATGGATGATCGGCGGTTCGTGCGAATGCAAATACGACAAAGCGTCGAGCAGCTGATCGGCCCAAAACATCACCCACGAAACCGGAAACGGTTTTTGCGATATCTCGAGACGCTTGGCGATATCGTCGCCCGAGATGTGCTCCATGACGAGATACTGTTCTTCGTTCTCGCTAAAATGGTCGCTGACCTTGGGCAGCACCGGATGCCGCATACGGGCCAGAATACGCGCCTCGCGCTCAAAGGCGTTTCCGAGCATTTCGTCACCGGCAAAGTAGGTCCGCTTCAATGCGATAGCACTGCCGAGCCGCTGATCCACGGCGAGGTATACCTCGCCCATGCCGCCTTTACCGATCAGGTGGACGATCAGGTAACGGTTCTGGATCATTGTATTCTGGGCTAATGGTTTCATCTTCTTTCAGTG
>JBDTMQ010000130.1:0-5548 GCA_039934155.1 Acidobacteriota bacterium
GCGATGTACGAGATTCGAAAGCGGACCAATGTGCCGATCGTCGCCGATATTCATTTTCACTACAAATTGGCGTTGAAGGCGCTCGACGCGGGGATCGACAAACTTCGCATCAATCCCGGCAATATAGGTTCGATCGACCGCGTTCGCGAGGTGGTCCGCGCCGCCGAATCACGTAAGGTGCCGATCAGGATCGGCGTTAACGGCGGTTCGCTCGAAAAAGATCTGCTCAAAAAATACGGCCACGCAACGCCCGAGGCGATGGTCGAATCGGGAATGCGGCATATTCGCATTCTCGAAGACCTCGGTTTTGGCGACATCATCATCTCGCTCAAGGCCTCGGACGTCAATCGAATGGTCGAAGCCTATCGCCTGATGGCCGAAAAGGTGGATTACCCGCTGCATCTCGGCGTTACCGAAGCCGGAACTCCGTTTGGCGGCACTATCAAGTCGGCCATGGGCCTTGGCATTCTGCTTCATGAGGGCATCGGCGACACGATACGCGTATCACTGGCCGCCGAACCGCACGAAGAAGTGCGCGTCGGCTGGGAGATACTCAAATCCCTTGAGCTAAGAAAACGCGGTGTATCGGTCGTTGCCTGTCCGACCTGCGGGCGGCTGGATATCGATAATTTCGTCGAGATCGTGACCGAGGTCGAACGGCGGCTCGCGCATGTCGAAGAACCGCTGCATCTGTCGATCATGGGCTGTGCGGTAAACGGCCCCGGCGAAGCACACGATTCACAGCTCGGCATCACTTTTGGACGCAACGTCGGCATGATCTTTAAGGACGGCGTTCCAATGCGTCGTGTCGCCGGCGAAGATATCGTTGAAGAATTTGTTAAAGAAGTTGAGAACCTTCGGAAAGAAGGCAGCCAAGCTAAGTCGCTCAATGACAAAGACCGGCTCATCCAGATCACTTAACTGAGCTCGCCTATCATGGAAATAGAAGGTTGAACGGGTAAAAAGGAAGATTTCGAAGGATTCCGAATATACACAGTACGATCAATATCGCCCAAAGCCAGCCCGGCCTTAGCCCCCGTATCGGGATCGGACGCCCCGTCGCGGCAAACCTTACGAACAATATAAAAACATAGATCATGCCGACCGCAACGATCGGCACCAGCGCATTAAATCCTATTGCCGTTGCTATATCGCCGTGAAATAAGGCATGAAAGCCGCGGGTCAGCCCGCAGCCTGGACACGCAAAACCCGTCAGCGAATGTAACGGACAAACGGGAAAGAAGCCGGCCGTCGTCGGATCAAAATACCATACGGCGGCCGAACCCACTGCAAAAGCTCCGGCAGCGGCGGCGGCAAAAATTCTGTTATTAGTAGTCCGGCCGGGAATTTCAGCTCCGGCCGGATCGATGAAAGCTATTTGGGACTCGAGTTCTGGCAAGATTAGTTAGGTTTCGGCGCAACAAAAACGTAGGTGATCACGCCCGTTATCTTTACGGCTTTTCCTTCAAGCGTGGTCGGACTAAAAAGAGCGCCTCTTGCCGCCTCGACTGACGCCGCCCGCAGCAGCGGATGCCCTGAAACAGCGGCCGCGCTTATTACCTCTCCGTTCTCATCAACAGTTACCTGTACCGTAACGGCACCTTCGGCCCGAACCCCAGCAGCGGCAGGCGGATACGCCGGTTTCGGCAGTGATATAGCTTTTCCATTCAAAACACCGCCGCTGATCATTCCTCCGGATGCGGGAATCTCACTTCGACCGCCAGCAACAAAATTATAAACTATCACGCCGGAGACCTTGATCGGAACACCGGACAACTGTGTCGGAGCGAACTTTGCCATCATTGCTGCGCGTTGGGCCGCATCCAGCAATATCGGGTCGGGCGGCGCGGTTTCGACCATTTCGATCCGGACCACATCGCCTTCGACCACCCGTTTCTCGGTCTTGTTCGGTTCCGTTACCGGCTCGGCGCTAATTACATTGCCTTCTTCGTCGATCAGGACCTTTACCGAGACAGTGCCCTCGATCCTGGCAGCTCGTGCCGCCTCTGGATATTCAGGTTTGGGAAGGCTAACGGCCTTGCCGTTCAGCACGCCGCCTTTGATCACCCTGGGCCCGTCGGTTTGGGCGCACGTAGACGATACACACAATCCGCCTGCCAACACCAGCGAGAATAAGCCGCTCAAAACTCCTTTCATCTTGTTGTCCTCCTGTTTCTGGGATATTACCATCAGTATCAACTGTTAGACACCACAAAAAACGAAAAGTTCCTCAAAAATCAGGCCGACATTTTCATAAAGAGCGCATCAGCCGCGATCCGCCGGTTTACGTTTACTTCGGCCTGCTGGCAAACGGCCTCAATCTCGAGGAGCCAGGATCGAAGGTCACGCTCGTCTGCCATTTCAGCAAAGCGGGCATGTTCCGACGCAAGGTCGGGATGCATCAGTCGATCGTGGCCGGCGCCAAGATTAAGCATCCAGACATCATGTATCAACGTCTGCAGCAAGGCCATATTCTCGTCGAATACAGATCTATTTTCCACATCTGAAAGGACATCTGAGATCTTGAGCAGGGCCGCACGATCACGGGTTTCGAGAATACTGCGCAGCACTTCGATCATTAGAGAACGCCGCTGCCGGAGGCCTTCGACATCTGTCCCGATCGCCCGACCAATACTGCCGGCAGCAGCCCGCGCGGCAAGCCGTGCATCGTCGCCATTCATAGCGAGCGAATTCATCAAATAAAGCTCGATGGCCTCGACCGGAACAGGCTCGAATCTGATAGTTTGACATCGGGAAAGAACCGTTTGCAGCAGCGCATCCGGGCGAGATGTTACCAGAATAAGATGCGACGTCGGCGACGGCTCTTCCAGAGTTTTGAGCAGTGCGTTTGAAGCCGCATCATTCATCTTATCTGCCTCATCTATGATGAAAAAGCGGACAGACGTCTCATACGGTCTGAAATTCGCTTCGTATTCGAGATCGCGGATAGCGCCGACCAGGATATTTCGGTTGTAAGGAACGACCAGACCGACATCCGGATGCTGGCTGAAGAACACTCTTTTAAAATCGTCCTTGTTTTTGGTGTCGGGCACCGGGATCTCGAATTTGCCGGCTCGGTTGCACGCCGAGCAATTGCCGCATGCTTCCGACCCCACCGGCGACTGACAAACAAATGCGCGGGCTAATTCGATGGCGAACTGCCTTTTCCCGACGCTTTCAGGCCCGCAAAAAAGTAAGGCATTCGCGATGCGGCCGTTTTTGACAAGTCGGCCGAGCAGCCGACCCGCGTCGGCATTTCCGATCAGATCCTGGAACATTTTATGAGGATACGTCGCACATGAGGGTCAATGCAACGATAAAAGTAGCGGGACAATTTCTCAGGAACCCGGACGCAGCAATTCGCCGACGATCGCGACAACGCGCGTCTGCGTGGCCTCGATCGAGCCGTTAGCATCGACAACGCGAAAGCGTTTTGGTTCCCTATCGGCTATTCCGAGATATGCCTCGCGAACGCGTCTATAAAAATCTGTAGTTTCAGCATCCATGCGATTGCGGCGGCCGCCCTGTTCGCTTCGCTGTGACATCCGTTCCAGTCCTCGTTCTACCGATATATCAAAAAAGAGTGTGAGGTCCGGTTTAAGTCCGCCGGTGGCCAGATCGATGATCCGGTCGACGGTATCTGCCGAAAAACCG
This sequence comes from Acidobacteriota bacterium, assembly GCA_039934155.1. GTDB lineage: Bacteria > Acidobacteriota > Blastocatellia > Pyrinomonadales > Pyrinomonadaceae > OLB17. Next base: position 3,655 of record JBDTMQ010000130.1, read on the forward strand.
CGTCCCGCACCCTGATAGGCAAATGTCGCATCGGCAAAACGGTCAGAGATAACGATCCGCCCTTCGGCGATGGCCGGTTTGATCAAAAAGTCGACGTGCTGTGCACGGTCGGCCGCAAACAACAGAAGTTCGGCGAGCGGCGAGACGGTCTCTTCGGTCTCGAGAATTGCCTCGCGAAGCCGGCGGCCAAGCGGGGTTCCGCCGGGTTCACAGGTCGTGATAACGTCGGTTCCCTGCTGGCGCAGCTCGCCCGCAAGCATTCTCAGCTGCGTCGACTTGCCGCTGCCGTCGATGCCTTCAAAAGTGATTAATTTACCCTGCAAAATCGGTCTAGGCTGAGTCGGTTTTTCTTTCCTGAGAGATCGTCGAAATAGCGTGTTTAAATATCAATACATCCTGCCCGCCGACATCAAGCAAAACCGAGAATTTATCAAAGCTCTTTATCCGGCCCGACAGCGTCGATCCGGTCAAAAGATGAATAACAACAATGATCCTTTCACGTCGCGCAGAATTTAAAAAAGCATCCTGAATGTTTTGGGCAGTCGGTTTTTCCATAACATTTCTCGTTTATTTACTTGAATTTACAATTACGCAACCGATTATAGCAGATTTGTTCTGCCAAACAAGTTTTTTCTTTTTTGACCTTTTTCGGCTCAGGCAGCCTCTATTCGAGGTGCGTTTCCAGTCTCGATAAGGCGTTCGGCGCGTCGCCAAATCCTTCGATCCATATCGCTCCTTTTTCACGTCGAAACCACGTCAACTGACGCTTTGCATAATTCCGAACATTCTGTTTCGACCGCTCGATCGCGCTTTCCAGGGTCCGTTCGCCCCTTAGGTACTCACACACCCGGCGATAGCCGTGCGCGCCGAGTGCATTCGTGGTATCTGATACGCCGACGGCAAGCAAATGTTTTACTTCTTCGACCAAACCGCACTCGAAATGCCTGGTCGTTCTCGAGTTGATCCGGTCGTAAAGCTCAGCCCGCGGAGGATCCAGCACGAATAAACGGATCCGCTGGGCAAACTCCGGCGGCTCCGCACGATCTTTCTGCTGCTGTGAGAATTTTTCGCCGGTTTGTAAACAGACCTCAAGCGCCCGAATGACGCGAACGTGATCGTTTGGCGGCAGCCGATCGGCCGCCTCGGGGTCGATGCGCGTCAATATCCTGTGAAGATATGCCGGGCCGCGGCGCGTATTCAGGTCCTGAAGGCGGTGTCGAAGCTCCGCATCGGTCCGCGGGCTCTCAAAAAGCGGATCTCTCAACGTTCTCAAATAAAAACCGGTCCCGCCGACCAATATTGGCACGCTTCCCCGCTCTTCGACCTCTTTGACCTTGGCGGCCGCGTCATTTGCCCATTCAGCCGCTGTGTAATTGACCCGCGGATCGACGTAGCCGATCAGGTGGTGCGGGATTCCGCGCCTTTCTTCGTCGGTCGGCTTGGCGGTCGCGATCTCGATGCCCTTGTAGATCTGAACCGAATCGAAGTTTATAATCTCGCCGCCGACCAGTAGGGCAAGGTCGACCCCGAGAGCCGTTTTCCCCGAGGCCGTCGGGCCGGCAATTGCGTATATCGGCGTTTCTTTGTTTGTTGCTGCCACGTTCGATCTGAACTACGCCTCGTTGAAAAATGGCCGCCCCGGCCTGCGCCTGCGGAATTGCACTCGCGGCAAAGGCGACATAGTTAAAATCTCCGCCTTAAAGTATTATTTTAATGAATCCGATCTTCGCCTGAGATCCGCTTGACTGAAATAATTCGTGACCGTTCTATTAGATCGAGGTCGACCCTGTTTCCAAAATGAAAGCTGCCACACTTATCTTAACTCTCTTGATATTTTGCGAAGCGATCCTGGGACAAGCGGTCTCAAACCCCGGCCGTTATGTCGATCCTTTGA
>JBDTMQ010000131.1:0-3724 GCA_039934155.1 Acidobacteriota bacterium
GATAGCCGGAACTATCGCCGGCGAATTCTTGTATTGTATTCACGAGAATGAGTTTACTGAAGCGCTCGTTAACTGCCAAACAAGAAGTCCGGCCTTGATATTTACGGCCAATGCCGCTAACCTAAAATCCCGTGAAGCAACACGGCAATAATCCCCGGCAAAACGTGATCGCAGTAATACCCGCAAGGTATTCGTCCGTGCGTCTGCCCGGGAAATTGCTTTTACCCATCGCCGGTAAACCATTGATACTGCATACGTTAGAGCGAGCAAAGGAAGCGGGATCTGTTAGCCGTGTGATCGTTGCGACCGATGACGAGCGTATTTTGAGGGCCGTAACTGACTCGGGCAGCGAGGCCGTGATGACCCGGCCCGATCACAGCTCGGGCAGCGACCGGATAGCGGAGGTCGCTGAGACCTTACCCGAAGACTCGTTCATTGTGAATGTGCAGGGCGACGAGCCGCTGATCTCGCCGGAAACTATAGACGCTGCGGTCCGCGGCCTCGTCGAAGGAAACGCCGACATTGTTACCGTTTTTGAGCCTTTGACTCGATTGCATGATGAGCTTTTGAACTTTAATGTCGTCAAGGTCGTGTGTGCCGAAGACGGCAGAGCACTTTATTTTTCACGCTCCCCCATGCCGTTCCCGCGTGACGCTTCGCTGCGATACGGCGGCGACCCGAATCGGGCGCTCGAGTGCGAACCTGAACTGTTCCGGAACTTTAAAAAACACGTCGGGCTTTACGTGTATCGACGCGAGTATCTTCTGCAATTCACAAAGCTGTCTCAGACCAGCCTCGAAAAATTTGAATCGCTCGAACAGATCAGGGCGCTTGAAAACGGAGCTGTGATCAAAGTGGTCGAGTCGGCCGGACGGTCGATCGGTGTCGATACGCCCGAAGAATTTGAGCGGGTCAAGGGGATCATTGAAATCGGCATCGACTTCCGGACCGCGACACGCGAAGATCTGCCACAAATAGCCGCGGTTCACGTCGAATCTTGGCAGCGTTCTTTTGCAGGGCTTGTGCCTGACGATTTTCTTGCCGGAATGTCGGTCGACAAACGGCTTGAGGCTTATGGCGAGCGAAAATGCGATGAGCAGTATGGGATGCTGGTCGCCGAGCATCCCGATGCCGGCATAGTCGGATTTGCCGATTTCGGCACGCCTAAACTGACCGGGGATTTTGACGCACAGATATTCTCATTTTATTTTTTGCCGGAGTTTCAGCGACGGGGCTTTGGCGAGCAGTTGTTTCGCAGATGCGTCACCCGGCTTGTAAAAAGTGGCATCAGATCGCTCTGTCTCGATTCGCTGGAGGTAAGCCCGTACCGGGCGTTTTACGAAAAGCTCGGCGGCGCGATCGTCGGCCGCGACCATCATATGCTCGGCGACAAAGATTTCGCGACCGTCATTTTTGGGTGGGATAATATCACGCAGATATGAGCGACTGGATCGGGCTGATTTTTTCGTTTTTCTTGTTGTCGGCGCGATCGTCGGGCTGAAAGTTTTATCGAAACCCGTAACGCGTACGTCAGATGAGTTCGAGCGAAATGCGGCCGAGGGTAAGACAATGCTCGGTGCAACAATGAACGCACTGCAGGAATCGATGGATCCCGCGGCAGCGAGAGCAAAGGAAACGATCATCCAAATGAAGGAAGGCCGGTATATGAAGAAAAAGCGTGAAGGGAAGGCAAACAACGGGGTTGATGACGTTGATGAACAATCGTGAGCAGTAATTAGAAAGGAGAAAAATGACCAAGTACATTTTCGTGACCGGCGGGGTGGTTTCGAGTTTAGGAAAGGGTCTTGCGGCATCGAGTATCGGATGCCTGCTCGAGGCCCGCGGGATGAACGTTCAGATGATGAAGCTGGATCCTTACATCAACGTCGATCCGGGAACGATGTCGCCATTCCAGCATGGCGAAGTTTACGTTACAGATGACGGCGCCGAGACCGATCTTGATCTTGGCCATTACGAGCGTTTTACCAACGCCAAACTTTCTCAGGCCAATAACTGGACGAGTGGTCGCATTTATCTTTCGGTCATTGAAAAGGAACGCCGCGGCGACTACTTGGGTAAAACGATCCAGGTGATCCCGCACATCACCGACGAGATAAAAGCCGCCGTGCGAACGGTTGCGGACACCCATCAGCCTGACGTTCTGATCGTTGAGATCGGCGGAACCGTCGGTGACATCGAGTCGCTGCCTTTTATGGAAGCCATTCGTCAAATGGGAAATGAAGAGGGTCGTGAGAACGCGATCTTCGTCCATGTTACGCTGGTGCCGTATATCGCGGCGGCGGGCGAATTAAAGACCAAACCGACGCAGCACAGCGTCCGCGAGCTCCGCGAGATCGGCATCGCGCCCGATATTCTGCTCTGCCGGTCGGAACGCACCCTTTCGATGGACCTCCGGCGAAAGATCGCGCTTTTTTGCAACGTCAAAGAGAACGCGGTGATCTCGGCCCTCGACGTGCCGACCATTTACGAGGTGCCACTGGCATTCCACGATCAGGGGCTCGATGACCTTATAATCGACGACCTGCACCTTCGAGACAAATACCCACAGGTCGATCTTAAGAACTGGCGTGAACTGGTCTCGACGATAAAAGAGCCCACCGGCGGATCGGTGCGGATCGCTATTGTCGGCAAATATGTCGAGCTCGAGGATTCTTATAAATCGCTGCGTGAGGCATTAACCCATGCCGGCGTGGCCAACAATATGCGGGTAAACGTTTCGTGGATCGAGTCAGAGAACCTGATGGCCGACGGGTATGAAACGCATCTACAGGACTTTGACGCGATACTCGTTCCTGGCGGATTTGGGCGACGCGGTATCCCCGGAATGCTGCGGGCGATCAGATTTGCAAGACGGTCAGGCACGCCGTATTTTGGCATTTGTCTGGGAATGCAGACGGCATGCATCGAATTTGCGCGTGATGCCTGTGGGTTACGTGATGCGGACTCAACGGAATTTAACGAGCAAACGCCGTTTCCTATCATATTCAAATTGCGCGATCTGGTTGGCGTGGACGAGATGGGCGGAACGATGCGTCTCGGGGCGTGGGCCTGCCGCCTTAAAGAAGGATCACTGGCAAGCGAAGTCTACAGCGGGGCCGAAGAGATAGCGGAACGTCACCGCCACCGATACGAATTCAACCCTGAGTACAGATCGGTGCTGGAAAAAGAAGGGCTCATTTTTGGCGGTATCTCGCCTGACGGGCGATTCATCGAAATGATCGAGCTGGCGAAAGATGTTCATCCGTATTTTATCGCCTGCCAATTTCATCCGGAATATAAGTCGAAGCCGCTTGCTCCGCATCCGCTTTTCGTCACATTTGTAAAGGCAGCGTGGAGCAATCGTTTGAAAAGTGAGAATCTTGAGCACGACGTTCAAAGTGATAAAGGCGTAGAAATGCCCGACCGAGTTGAAGTGACAAGCGACGAGTAGATCCGCCGTCGGAAATCTTAAAGTGACAGAAATTAGTAAATTCGAAGTCGGCAAGGTACCTATTGGGCACGGAGACCTCTTTTTCATTCTTGGCCCGTGCGTGGTCGAGTCGCTCGAGCATGCGTTGTTCATGGCTCGTTCGATAAAAGAGATCTGTGAGCGCGTTGGGGTAAAATTTGTTTATAAGTCGTCGTTCGATAAAGCCAATCGTAGCTCTGCCGAGAGTTTTCGCGGCGAGGGGATGGTCTTCGGGCTCGACATTCTCACAAAAGT
>JBDTMQ010000132.1:0-9488 GCA_039934155.1 Acidobacteriota bacterium
CCTTTCTCGATATGAAAAACTCTCTCATAACCGTGCTCCTTGCAGTGTTGTGTGCGCCCAATCTTGCCCAGAACCGCCAGCTTGTTCTCGGCAATCCTTCCAAAGCAACTTCGAGTGTTAGTAAGACGACAAGCTTCCTCGTCGTTCATAACGGCTTCATTCTTTCTTACAACAAGCGCCGCGGCGCTCCGAACTGGGTAGCGTGGCATTTGTCGGCATCTGATCTAGGACCTATCGACAGGACTAACGCCTTTCGAGAAGATCCGGAGCTGCCCGAACTCTGGCAGGTCATGGACGCGGACTACGACGGCTCGGGCTTTGACCGCGGGCATATGTGTCCTTCAGAGGACCGACGTAATTCGGAAGAAGCGAATCGCGAGACGTTTCTGATGTCGAATATGCAGCCGCAGTTCCATCACCTAAATGCCGGCGTGTGGAAAGCTTTTGAGGGGTACCTTCAGCGACAGGTTCGAGATAAAGGAAAGGAAGCTTACATTTATGCCGGCTGCGTAGGAAATCAAGGAACAGTGAACGACGCTGGGAAAGTACGCATTCCTACGCGATGCTGGAAGATCGCCATTCTACCGTCTTGGGAATAGAGCTTAGGAAGCTCGACCCTCAGTTCGGGTGTTAGTAAGTTCATAACCTACTCCTTTTCGTGTGATTTTTAAGCCGGAAAACCCGCGAAAGGATAGTGGGGCACACGAAAGAGTCAATAGCAGTGCGATGAGAGATTTCTGAGCATATTTGAAACCGACTAAATGGCGACAATTAAGACGGCTTGGCCTGTGTTCATGCCGTTCCGAACAACGTTAAAGAAGCGAGTGAAGCGTAAAGTTTTTAATTGTGTTGAATGGGGTTTTGAGTGATACTTTCGGATTGACTTCCAAATGACCAAACAACTTCTAGTCCTGGGTTGTTCGCAAGTGAAGCGAAACGCCACCGGGCTTTTACCCGCGATTGATCGATACGATGGAACGGCCTACCGCGTTCTCCGCAAATTCCTGCGTTCGCACTGCTGGCCGGGCGGCCTTTCGGTCGCCGTACTTTCCGCCAAGTACGGATTGGTAGGCGGCTTTACGGGCATCGAGGATTACGACGAAAGGATGACGCCAAATAAGGCGGCTGCTCTTTCCGGACGCTGCCATGAGCTGTTATATACTTGGTCACAAAGCCATAGGAGCATACATTTTTCCTTGGGAAAGGATTATCTGCCTGCCGTCAAATCAGCTCTGGACAGTGGATTGGAGAGCGAAACGGAAGTCTTCGATGGTCCGATAGGCATGAAGTTGAGCCAGATCAAGGACTTTCTATCCAAGACAATATCTACAGAAAAGCATAAGGCTGATCTACCTGAACCGGGTTCCGGCCAAGTCAGTTACTTCCTTCCGGATTGGGATGATCTATTAGACATCAACTTTAATTTCTCGACAGATACATTTTCCGGCAAATCACCATCTGAACGTGGCGATAAACATTGTTCTATACTCATGAAACCCGAGCGCATGCACGATGGCATTTTGGTGAGCCTCGCCCAGCATGTCACATCGAAAGGCCCGTTACGGCGATTCGAAGGGAGCGAGGAACAATCCCTTGCTCCAAAAAATCTTCGCGATCAATTTGGCTTAGAACACAATCAAACCCTTTTCGGTGACTGCGGCGCGTTCAGTTACGTTAATGAAGTTGAACCTTCAATTTCAGTTGAACAGGCGGTTGCACTTTACGATCTTCACGGCTTTGATTTTGGCGCATCGGTTGACCACATTCCGGTTGCTCACGTTTTCCGCAAAGGGTTGTCAGTTGATCTAACAAGGGGCGAGCAACTTGCACGTGTCAGAAAGACGAAAAAGAATGCGGAACTCTTTCTCGACGCCGCACATAAACGCAGGGTGTCATTTCGACCCGTCGGCACAATACAAGCGCTCGACCCTGCGAGTTATGCGCAAACGGTGAAATTGTATTATGAATTCGGCTACCGCTACATCGCAATTGGAGGTCTGGTGCCTCAGAGCGACGCGGCAATTCAGAAAATTGTTAAGGCTGTGATGAAAACAGTGTCGAAGTTACCCGAAAGACCGTGGATTCATCTGTTTGGTGTATTTCGGCCCAAACTTCAAGAACTGTTCAGAAATCTCAAAGTTGATAGCTTCGACAGTGCGACTTATTTCCGCAAAGCCTGGCTGCGTTCAGATCAAAATTATCTTGCAACTGATGGGAACTGGTACGCTGCCATCCGCGTTCCAATGACAAAAGACCCGAGAACTCGCAAGCGCCTTGAGGAATCAAAGGTTGACCTTCAACGCCTCGAAATTCAAGAAGCAACCGTAATGAATTTATTGACGCGCTACGGAAGAGAAGAGATTTCGATGCGGGAGGTTCTTGATGCAGTTATTGGCTACGATGAGCAGCTAACTCGTTCAAGCGAGGTGCAATCGTTACAAGCCAAGTACAAAAAGACGCTAGGAGATCGTCCTTGGAAATCATGTGCTTGTCCTTTTTGTAAGGACATTGGCATTCATATGCTGATTTTCAGAGGGGCAAATCGAAATAAGCGGCGTGGTACTCACAACACCCTTATGCTTTATAACATGCTGCGAACAGATGCGATCCCGCCCGACGATCAAATCAAATGATTACTGATTCACAATTCTATGATGCGGTTTTAACCGTAATACCGCGATTCAGCACCCATCCACCGAATCCCGAGCAGAGAGACTGTATCGAACAGCAGCCGCAAATACCTTTGATGATCGTCGCCGGACCGGGTAGTGGAAAGACAACGGTTCTAGCACTGCGGGCACTCTCTTTCGTGTTTGTTCACAACATGATGCCTGAGCAGGTTCTCGCTACTACCTTCACGCGTAAAGCGGCTGCCGAGTTACGTTCGCGGTTGATTGAATGGGGTTTGTTATTGGTGGACTACTTCAGGGCCGCACCTCCAATAGGTGTACCAGCTAACTTTGCGGATTGGCTTGATACGCTAGACATAAATCGTTTTGTTACAGGCACGCTCGACAGCATTTGCGAGGAAGTCTTGCAGCATTTCCGGCATCCCGGGGACCCGGTCCCTGTGATGGTAGAAAACTTTGTCGGTAACGCGCTCCTTGGTCTGCATGGCGTGACGCGAAGCGGGGCAGGAGGCAGTGCAGATTTCGACGCTTACATTGCTCAATTTACACATGATGGATCGGTGCCCACCTCCGTGGGTGGAAAAGTTGAAGTAGTCAGAAATATTCTCGACCGTTTCATCAATGATGAAGTTGACCTAAATTCTTTTCGCCGAGACACAACGCATACAATAGGACGCCAGCGGCTCATGGACGCCCACGACCAGTATCGGCAGACAATGACTGAAAACAGCATGCTGGATTTCGCGCTGCTCGAAGAGTTGTTCCTGCAAAGATTACTGAGTGGGCGATTAACGCGATTTACGCAGGGCATACGCGCTTTGCTGGTGGACGAATATCAGGATACGAATCCTCTGCAAGAGAATATCTATTTCACCTTCGTCGAGTTGTCTGGGGCATCATTTACTATAGTCGGAGATGACGACCAAGCTTTGTATCGGTTTAGAGGTTCGACTGTGGAGCTGTTCGCGGATTTTGTGAATAGGTTCCATACTCGCCTTCCGGTGATAAATCTGCCGCAACTTCGATACTTAGTAGATAATTATCGGTCAACCCCAGAAATTGTTGCGCACTTCAATGATTTTATTCGGACTGACCCGTCCTTCGAACCTTCACGTGTCCAACCTCCGAAGCCTGTCATTCGCGACCGCTTGCCAAGCAACGGCGTACCGGTTCTTGGAATGTTCAGAGCCACTGCTAGTGATCTCGCCGACGATCTAACTGAATTCCTCCGGAATGTTTTTCGTGGTCCTGGCGTCATGCTGAACGTCAACGGGACGAATCGTACAATAATTCGTGATCTTAATCATGGTGATTTTGGGGACGCCGTTTTCTTAGCTCGAACCGTTAACGAATTTGCAATACAATTTGGCGCCAATCCTCCACGCGAAAGACTACCCAGATTACTCCGCCAAAGCTTAGAAAGCCGCGGTGTTTCGGTATTCAATCCTCGGGGCCAATCACTGCGGGATATACCTGATGTGAAACGTCTCTTGGGTTTAATTCTTGAATGCATTGATCCGCCAGAGCCGGGCAATAGCGAGGGTCGCATCGAAACTGCAATGCCTCGCAGGCGCCGCGACACTGTTCGATATTTTGGTGATTGGCGAAACCAAGCACGTAGTTTTATAGCCTCCAATCCATCTCCATCGGCACCGCATACGTTGGGTCAATTTGTAGCCGCGTGGCAAGCAAGGAGGCCGCAGACACGCATTACATGGCCTGACGAGCAGCCGTTGCTAGATTTATGTTTCAAACTAGTCTCTTGGTTTCCATATCTGCGGGATAATCCAGAAGGACAGGTACATCTTGAAGCTGTAACACGGTGCATCGCTCAAGCGGCGACTTACTCAGGTTTTCGCTCAGCTATTCGTCACGGGGATCCTGGTTTGGCAGATGCCAGTGTTAGGCAGGCCTTATACAACATTCTTACTCCGATAGCCGTTCAACAAATCGACGTTGACGAGGAAATAATGCCGAGCGTCCCCAGGACTTTCTTTCAAATCATGACGATCCATCAAGCAAAAGGTTTGGAGTTTCCTCTGGTCATCGTTGATATAAGTTCTGACTACGGAACGAATAATCGTCTTCAAAGGTTTGGCCGATTTCCAGAGCAACCTTCGAGCGTATGCGACTTGGAAAATGATCTCGCCCCTCATTGTGCAATTGGTCCTCTTCGACAGCGAAGATCCGCGCTAGAGAGATCATTCGATGATCTTATGCGCCTCTATTATGTTGGATTTAGCCGCCCTCAGTCGATATTGCTGTTCGTTGGTCGCACCCCTTGTCTCCAGTACAATTCGAGGATAAAGCACGTTGCGACCGGTTGGCGAGCCGATGAAACGTGGGCATGGAGAACACACGTTCCGAGACCCTTTCCGGCGATGGTGAACAATCACCCTCTGTTCCTAATTTGAAATATGGTACTCAGCCACAAAAGTGAACCCGAAATAATCCCGCAGTACAGCTTGACCGGCGATCTGATCTCATACCTTCGATGCGGCCTTCAGTACCGGTACTACAGCGGCAGTTCGCTGCCGCCCTCTCGACCCGTCCAACAGTGGTTCGGGGAATTTATTCACGGAATCATGGAGAATGCGTTCCGTATATGGAGTGCATCGTCACCAGCCTTTTCTTGGCCATGTAATCCCACAGTACCAAGAGTCGCCCCTCCGACTGGACGAGTGGAGCACGACCTGGGCACTATCGGCGATATTGTAGAAGCTTCATTAAGAGCCCAAGGAAAAAATCCACGGAGCCGCATCACACGGGCTAATGCCTATGCGCGCGCCGAACGAGCGGTTAACGAACTTGGTCCCCATTTATTTCCTTTAATTGCGCTCGCGGAGGAACGGGTTATCGGCACCAGAACCATACCAGCAGCGGCAGGTTTGCGAGCCAATCGATATGAACTTCACGGTGTGATCGACGTAGTTACCGAAATTGAGCTTAGCGCCGCAGTATCTACAAACGTTATCGCCGAAGCGATTAGGCAGGCTTGTCCAGCCTTATCGGGTAATTTTGAGGTTATCGTAGATTACAAAGGAGCTCGGCGACCTACCGTTGGGCATGCGTACTGGGATCAGGGGAACTGGCAAGTACAAACTTATGCTTGGCTTCGTATGCGACAACCTAATAGCCGACCCGTAGCAGCCGGCGTTCTTTTATACATCAATGAGCTTTTGCCGTCGCGGGAGGACTTGGAGGAGCTTAAAAGGGAAATCGTTCGTGGGGAAACAGACGCCGTTCCAACTCGCGGAAGCCGTGACGAGTACCTACTAAACACTTGGATACCAGGTGCGGCAATGCCTGATTTTTCAGCGGAATTCCGCTTCGCAAGGGCGATCCATGTGATTCCAGTAGATGACGCCAGTAGGATAACTGCTACGAATGCATTTGACGGAGTAGTACAGCAAATTGAGCAGTGTGTCGGAAATGAAGAGACGGCGGGCCGTATTATAGATAACTGGGATCCCACCGGAGATGAAGCAACCTGTGTAGCATGTGACTTTAAGCATTTTTGCCCCAATCCCGCGCCCCGAACAGGAGTACACGTGATCGAGGCTCCATCCGCACCTTAGTTCAGTTCGCCTCCTTCAAACACACACCCAGACGTGGCACGTTTCACGCACGACCACCTTTGATATTTGCGGAAGCGCAACGTGAATCCGTGTCCAAATCCAACGGGCAAGATTCTCGCTCGTGGGATTAGAAAGGCCATCAATTTCATTCAAATAGTTGTGGTCGAGAATTTCGAACAACGGCTGAAAGGCATCTTTAATATCGGCGAAGTCGATAATCCAACCCGACGGCTCTTCTGCTTCACCTTTTACATGAATAGCCACCCGAAAAGAATGCCCGTGCAAACGAAAACACTTATGATCTGTCGGCACATTTGGTAACCGATGCGCTGCTTCAAATATAAACTCTTTAAAAATTTCCATCGCGCAATCTTATCAATATCCTTTCGAGAAAAAGAATGCGGGAAACCGAGCGTATTTAGTCTAGCTCATTCACAAACCGAGGATGCGGCATTTATTTGAAAAGTAGGGATCGTGCTGGCGTCCGCAATACGACTGCGGAATCTCTGAAATTCAAAATTCTCTCGTAGGATTCTTTCAAACCTTTTTCATCCACGTGTTTATCAAGAAAGCGTAACGATGAGGCAGCGATGTAATCTATTCGTTCTTCGAAGGCTAACCACCTACGACCTTCAAGTTCGGCGGCCTGACCTGTCGTATTCGAACCCGCAAAGATATCGAGAACGACATCTTCTGGATCGGTCAAAAGCTTTATAAAGAATTGCGGAAGTTTAACTGGAAAGCGTGCAGGATGTTGAGTGGCCCCAACAGTCTTACATGCATCTAGATATCTTCCATTCGACTCAGTATTAGCGATTTGCAGCAGATTGGAAGGTAGTGCTCCTCCGTTGTCCGTGGCAAAGCTTTTACCAATGTCGTGGCCGGAAGGTCTTTTCTTAGGTTTGTAGAAATTCTCAGGATCTTTAAGGAGAGTTTTCTTTCTTTCGCTATAGGGCGCAAGAACTTTTGTTACATCGGCCTTCGGCCAGTCTGTTTTGCCGCCCTGAAGAATGCCGATTTTAAAGAGATCAAGATTTCAGGCAATCACATTAATACCCCTGAGCAGGCTCCCAAGAAAGGGCATTTTGTGGTTAGGTGAGTCTTGGTGAAAGAAAGGCGGACCTGGTCGTTGGTTTGTACGACACGCGCATTATGCCGATTGAATGTAAGGTCTCAAACTCGGCGACAAATTCCGTAAAACGGCTTAACAACGATGCGGCAGCGAAAGCCGAAACTTGGATAAAGGACTTTGGCGAAATGGTGGTGGTGCCCGTCGCAGTTCTCGGCGGTGTTTATAAGCGACGTAATTGCGTAAGTGCTAAAAACGAGGACTGACAATTTTCTGGGCTCATCGGCTTGAGGATCTGATCGAATGGATCAACGCAGCGAGGTAGAAAAAGGCAACCGAGCTCATCTGTGAAGAAAATCTACTCCCAGCAGAAATATCAACGATTTCAGTTAAACAAAGCTGGCACCGCAAATCGTCGGTTAAGAAAAAAAATCGCTTGGCCGCCTCCGCGAGTACAAAGGGCGTGCAAACAAGTGCAAAGGCTGTTACGAGAAATAAAAAAGTTCAATGAGGAGTTTTTGATTTTCTTTCCACTTGATCCAGCCAAAGCCTGCATGATCTACATGCTTTGCGACCTCCCAATTAACCTTTAACCATTCTCCTTGCACTTTGACAGGGTGAAAAGTCGCTTCTTTTGGTAACTCGACAACTTTTATCTTTCCTTCCGGCATTTCCCGTAAAGGATTTTCTTCCCTGTTAAAGCTGACGGCAAACGCCTTTGTGATATGTTCGTCCCAAGTTTGGAACTTTAACGTCGGGTCGTCTTTTTTGACAAACTTTTTCAGCCCCGTGTCTTCATTTACGATCACCTCATAACGGCCTTTATCCTCGCCAACGCATTTGAGGGCTAACACAAAGTAATCGGGATGAAACGCAAACGGCTCGAAGTTTGCATTCTCATACTCGAACTTCCCATCGCTATCGTCATAGTAATAAGTGAACTCATACCAAAGACTGCCATCTTCATTGTAAAAACGAACAAAGTCGTTTTTGCCGTATTTATCACTCAGAACAATCAAGCCTTTTGTATTCTTAATCGAGGTTTTGTCGGCTTGCACGGTTTGTAAATCGTTTTGAGTGCTCGTCTTGATTACATTCTCATTAACTTCGAGCCGTTCCGTATTTCGATTCATCTCTTGACCTTTCGGCGCTAAGACCTGAGTATTTGCAACGCCAGTAGAACAAGCCTGAGAAGATAGTAAAATTGAAACCAAGCAAATGATTGTCCTTTTTTTCATACAACATTACTCCTTCTGCAAACTTATTTCTTGAAAAATGCTGGCTTATATACGCCGCGATTTACAGAAACGCCTTGAGCTTTGGTCACCCGCGCACTTCCGGCATCGTATCCGAGGTGACCGTGATCATTATGACCCCCAGATGTCGGCACGCCTTGTATCCCTGTATTTTTCCCTTGAGTTGTTCCTTGATAGTTCTTAGTTAAACCAAATGTTTCGGCAATATCATAAACAGTTTGATTTTTGGTTACACTGAATTGTGAATCCGACCTAGCAGTTTTGCTTTGGAAACTCTCCCCATTGCTGTTTAAATATCTGAAGTCAACGTCGAGTCCAGATCGACTATCGTGGCCGTGTCCCTGATGATGAATCATTCCGTGCTGCCAAGGGTCTCTACCATTTGACGACGACATATCGCCAAACGACATAGTAATGCCGTAATCATCTTTTAATACAGCAGCAACTCCAAATAATCCGGCAGCAACTTCGGGCTGAACAAAATGATCGCCAGAAGCATGGTCTCCTCCTCCCGTATCCACGGTGCCATACCTGTCAAAGAAATCCATTTGTGCCGGGAACTCTACCAAACCCGCAGCATTCTCTTGCAAAGTCGCTAACTCCCGATACTCGCCAGATCCTTTCTGTGTTTCGATGTAATATGAGTCGCATGTACAGTCATTTTCGACCACTACATAACTTCCGTCTCTGTTGATGAAGAAATCATCCACAATTAAACCTGTTGGGTCTACAAGGTTTAGCGGATTATTAAAAGTGTAGCTATATCGATTCCAACTCTGCGGATTATTAGTCTTGGCACTTTCACGCAACGGGTCGGGGCTTGTGAACCTGCCGTGTGAATAACTAAACATTCTGGCTTGAGCAAAATCCAGATCCGACTCATTATCACGTTCATAACCTGTTAAGAGAAGGTAGTTTGAGTTTTTTCTCGCGTTGTCGCGGGTTCTTGTTTCTG
>JBDTMQ010000133.1:0-7803 GCA_039934155.1 Acidobacteriota bacterium
GATCGGTTCATTTAAAACCGAAGCCGAGGCGATACGGTTGGCAAATGATTCCGAATTTGGACTCACGGCAAGTGTATGGACGCGTGACCTCAAAAAAGGACGGCGGGTCGCCGAAAAGATCGAGGCAGGTTCGGTGTGCATTAACGAGGTACTTTATACGCATGGCATCGGTCAGACGCCGTGGGGCGGCTTTAAGAACAGCGGCCGCGGCCGGACACACGGCGCATTTGGGTTACTCGAAATGGTTCAACCTCAGCATATCCATGTAAACAGATTCACCATCTTTCCCGATGCATGGTGGATGCCCTACTCGCCGACGGCAGTTGAGACATTTCGAGGATTTGCGAAATATTTTGCCAGCGGCTCGATCATTAAAACTTCGTTTTTGCTGCCACAGCTTTACAGACGTATTCGAGAGTTAACCAAAAAAGATAAGGAAGCCGACGGGAAAAGTCGCTAACATCTGCGGGAGCCGAAGGTCACTTTTCTGTCCTGACGGGCAACAGGTTGTTAGTGAGGCCAGGCCAGAGGCCTTTTTGGCGTCGATAGACTCCGCGCTCCACTATCTTCTTTGTTAACATCGAAAGAATTTATTATGAACGGTACGATGCCGGCTGTCTTTTTCGGCCACGGAAATCCGATGAACGCCATCTCTTCGAACGCCTATACCGAGGCGTGGCGCCAGATCGGGATATCGGTCCGGCGTCCGCGTGCTGTCCTTTCGATTTCAGCACACTGGTATGCTCCTCAAACAGCCGTTACATCTATGCTGCAGCCGCGAACTATCCATGATTTTGGCGGCTTCCCACCGAAACTTTATAGCGTTAAATATGACCCACCGGGCTCACCTGAACTCGCTGAGCGAGTAGCTCAACTTTTAGGCAGCGACGTGGTTCTAGACGATCAACGCTGGGGTCTCGATCACGGAACCTGGTCGGTACTTGTTCATGTGTTTCCCGATGCTGATATACCGATCGTCCAGTTGAGTATCCACGAGTCGGAACCGGCGGAAGTGCATTATGGAAAGGCAAAACGGCTGGCGGCTTTACGGGACGAAGGCGTACTGATCATAGGCAGCGGAAACTTGGTGCACAATCTTCACACATACGCCTGGGGGCGTCACGACGTCGTGCCTTTTGAATGGGTGACGCGATTTGAGGCCGGGACTCGCGCGTTGATCCTTGCTCACGACCATCAGCCGCTGATCGCATATGAAAAACTCGGGCGCGATGCTTTGCTTGCCGTACCCACGCCCGAACATTTCTTGCCTCTGCTTTACATTCTTGCCTTACAGAGTGACGGCGAACCTGTCTCATTTCCCGTCGAGGGTTTTGACGGCGGATCGATCTCGATGACCGCCGTCCAGGTTGGATAAAATTAAATAATGGCAACCAGCGAGCTGGCGACAAAATTAGACCCGCCCGTGAATTTATCCCGCGACCATTTCCTCGGCGATCCCGAGGCCGAGATCACCCTGGTCGAATACGGGAGCTATGCCTGCAAATACTGTCACGCGGCCCATGAAGTGATAGCAACCTTGCGCGACCGTTTTGGCGACCGGCTAAATTACGTGTTTAGACAGCTGCCGATAAAGGGAAGCGAATTTGCACGTCCGGCGGCTGACCTTGCTGAATTCGCAGCCCGAAAAGGCAACAGATTTTGGAAAGTTCATAACGCTTTGATGAACCGGGGCCCGGATTTTGAAGACGGCGATCTGGGGTCTATTGCGAAAGATTTCAACCTGGAAATCGATGACGATGCTGATGCCGACGTACTCGAAGCGGCTCGTGCCCGTGTCGACGCTGACAGACGGAGCGCAAGGCAGAGCGGCGCCCGTATGACGCCGACATTTTTTATCAACGGCCGCCGATACGAAGGCGCGTGGGACGAAACAGCTCTTACCGAGGCGATGATCGGCTCTTTGGGACATCGCATTCACGGCGCAACGCTTAACTTTGTCCGTTGGGGCCCATCAACCGGACTGCTTTTGCTTTTATCCTCAGTTTTGGCAGTCGTCCTGATGAATTCCCAGGCAGCGGAGCTTTTTTCCGCACTATGGGAAAAAAGGGTCGGGATCCAGTTCGGCGACGGCGGATTTTTTCTAACGCTTCGAGACTGGATCGACCACGCGCTGCTCTCGGTCTTTTTTGTAGTGGTCGGACTTGAAATAAAGAGAGAATTTACTGTCGGCCATCTTGCGACGAAACGGGCCGCGGCATTGCCGATAGCGGCTGCAATCGGCGGAATGATCGTGCCGGCTTTGATCTTTTACCTCGTCACCAATGGAACCTCGATCTCGAAGGGCTGGGGCGTGCCGATCGCGACCGACACCGCATTTGCGATCGCGATCATCGTGCTTCTCGGTGCCCGTGTACCAGTAGAGCTAAGGGTCTTTTTGACGGCGGCCGTGATCGTTGACGATCTGGTGGCGATCGGTATAGTCGCGCTGTTCTATTCAAGCGCCATTCATCTCGAATTCATCGCCGCATCCGTCGTTATCACCATCGCACTGGCTGCATTCAATCGATGGAATGTATATCGGCCGCTGCCGTATGTGATCGCTGGCGTTTTGCTTTGGGTGTGCGTACACGAATCCGGACTGCATGCCACGCTTGCCGGCGTTATCATCGCTATCTTTACGCCAACGCGCCCGCCAGGTAATCTTCGGGCACTGCTCTCGCAGGCTGAAAATATACTGCTCTATGAGACCAAACGATCGGGCGAGGAAGTGCTGCGGCATGGGCCATCCGAACCGTCCATCCAGGCGCTCGACACATTATTCGGCCGGATCGAATCGCCCGCCGATAAGCTTTTGCGAAATCTGGAGCCGTGGTCCAGCTATGTCGTACTGCCGCTGTTCGCCTTTGCCAATGCCGGAGTGACATTTTCATCAGATGTCATTACGGGCCACTCGAGCATGTTCGCGGCCATTATGCTTGGGTTGATCGTGGGTAAACCGGTCGGTATAATCGCTGCCGCGAGCTTGGCAGTTTTAACGGGTCTGGCGATAAAACCATCGGCATATTCATGGCGTCAATTGGCCGGGGCCGGCGCTCTGGGCGGGATCGGGTTTACGATGTCACTGTTTATCGCCGCACAGGCATTTCCGGTTCCGTCTGACTTTGCCGCTGCAAAGGTCGCTATTTTTGCGGCATCTCTCTTAGCGGGAATGATCGGGATACTGATCCTTCTCCCCAAAAGCAGTTCTCAAACCGAAGAATCGATACCGCCCGCCGAGATCATTGCGGGGTCTGAGGCCTGACGGTCGGATCTAAAGCTCGAACTGGGCACATACAGGTGTATGATCCGAGGGGCGTTCCAGTTTTCTTGGCTCTTTGTCGATCCAACATGCTGTGGATTTTTCCGCCAGAGATGCGGATGTCCAAATGTGGTCGATCCGCAGGCCGTGATTTCGCTGCCATGCGCCCTCGCGATAATTCCACCAGGAGAATTCCTTTACATCACCATTTAGCTTCCGGAACACGTCGACGAATCCCCATTGCTTGACGTGATGGATCGCGGCCCTTTCCGTCTTTGTAAAATGAAGTTTTCCTTCCCATGCAGGAACATTCCAGACATCGGCCTCCTCGGGTGCGACGTTAAAATCGCCGCAAAGCAGTACGTCGGTCGTGATGTCGCATGTCGTATCAAAATAGCGCCTAAGCCGCATTAGCCAGTCAAGCTTGAAGGCAAATTTATCAGTACCAAGTTCGGTCCCGTTCGGAATGTATGTGTTAACGATCCGAACGCCTTTGATCGTCGCCGCAATAAGCCGCTTTGGCGATTCGTCATCGTCATCAGGAAAGTTTTTCTGGACGTCTTCGATCTCGTGCCGGGACAGGATCGCCACGCCGTTATAGGATTTTTGACCGTAAAATACCGTATGGTAGCCGGCGTCAAAGATCGGTTGGTACGGAAAGTTTTCGTCGACGCACTTTGTCTCCTGCAAACAAACGACGTCGGTTTTTGTCTCGGCCAGCCAGTTCAAAAGCTGTTCGAGCCGGATGTTTATTGAATTTACGTTCCAGGTCGCAATTTTCATGTATCAGATTTCAACACATGATCGTTACGACTACAAAGAAGCAACGGCAACAACATCATTGTTCGTTACTGCTCCGATGACATATACTTCATCTCGACCGGAGAACTCCGACATATGAAAAAATTAATTCTCGCGATATTTATTCTAGGGGTGGGAACGTTGACTTTATCACTCAGTGCCCCGGCACAAATCCAAGAGTCGAAAATTAAAACGAGTTACAACGCTGAATCGGATAAAACCACTGTGATGCTCCCGCTTTTGAAACTAGCGCGAAACCCGAAATCTTTTTCAATCGGAGCTTTATTTCAGTTTGACGGCGACTTGATGTCGGAAAGGCCGTGTTGTACAACGTTCATCTTTACGTCGATCGGAAAAAAACAGTTCGACTACAAGGACTACCATAACGTTACATTTTGGGCGGACGATGAAAAACTCGAGTTTAATAATACGAAATGGAGAGAGGCCGACGAGGCGACTGCATTCGTACTTGCGCAGATAGCCTTTTCCGAAGAGATTTGGGTTGGAATGAAGACAGAGGAGTTTATTAAAATCGCTCGCGCAAAAAGGATCAAAGCACGTGTAGGTTCATTCCAGTTCGAAATGACAAGCGAGCAACGTGCTGGCTTAGCAGAACTTGCAGACAATATCGAGAAAGCTAAGTAGACTTAGTGATTCTTTTTCCAAATCGTTCATTAATACCTACCCCTATCTAACAACTCACTTTTTACCATTCTGTCCTGAGTTGCGTTCCCAAAAGATGCCGTCCGCGTAGCCTTGTATCGACTTGTCGGTCTCGGCCATTTCCAGTCTTTTTGCGGCGAGCAGGCAATATTGCTCGTCAGCCTCGATCGCCAAAAAGTCGCGGCCTAGCTTTCTTGCGGCGACCGCTGTTGTTCCGCTTCCGGCAAACGGATCAAGTACCAGGTCGCCCGGATCACTGCTCGCCAGAAGTATCTTTGCCAACAGCTTCTCGGGTTTTTGTGTCGGGTGATCTGTGTTTTCAGACATCGACCAAAAAGGAACGCTGATATCGGTCCACAAATTGGATGGATGCGTGTCGCGAAATTTTCCCTGCTCGTTCCAGTCCTTAGCGATACCGTTCTCGCGGTACGGCGCAATTACCCGCCGCCTCGTCTTAACGGCATCGATATTGAATGTGAATTTATCAGACACGGTAAAAAACCAAATATCTTCGGCCGTATTTTTCCAGTTGCGTTTTGCGCCGCGGCCCTTTTCGCGTTCCCATGTAATGCGATTTTGCAGTATGAAATATTTAGACCCTATTCGCTGTATCGCCGAGCTTGAGCGCCAATCGCCGCAGATGTAAACGCTTGCCGTTTCCTTTATCAGCGGCTGGCAAAGTGTAAGCCAGGAATCGAGCCACGCTTCATACTGATCAGCCGAAGTTTGCCGGAAACTTTCGCTGCCAAAATTTTTTGAAATGTTATATGGCGGGTCGGCGAAAAGCAGGTCAAATGAACCCATTGGCAGCGACGGCAGGATCGAAAATGCGTCACCGCAGATGAGCTTGTCAGATATCTCGGCGGTCGGCTCAAGGTTGTGAAGTATTTGATGCCGAAGCGTTTCCGCCTCGCTACCAGAAATCTCTATTGTCCGATTGCGCGGAGCCTTTTTCCGGGTTGTACCTGCTGTTTCTGCCATGCTTTAGAGAAGACTCTAACATAACCGCGCGGCTTCAAAAAAGGTTTGGGTCCCGGCGTGACAAAGGCATTCAAGCGAGGCCCGAACTGCGATCGAGCCGTTTGAGGACGAGAAAAGCGGGATAGCTTAAAAGTATGGCAACGATGGCATAGAGGCTGTTTTCCGTGTCATTCATGACCGCAGCGATAAGAAAAGCTGTCGAACCCAAAAGAACGATCAGCGTCGACCAGGGATAACCCCACGCTTTGAAAGGCCGCGTCAGGTCAGGTTCCTTTCGCCGCATAACGATCACTGACAAAAAAGAGATTCCATAGATCACTATAAAAAGGAAAGCGCTGACAGCGAGCAGGGTTTCGAATGTTCCAATAATAACGAGAGGCAGCGAACAAGCTGCCGTTACGGCCAATGCAACTACCGGTGTTCCGCCCTCGTTCACGACGGCGGCTTTCCGCGAAAGGGCTCCGTCGCGTGCCATCGCAAATAAAATGCGCGGACCGGATAGCATATTCGAGTTCAGAATGCTGAGCAGTGATACAAGAGCGATCGATGTCACAACGGCCTCCCCGGACGGGCCGATAACGGCAGTGGCGGCGTCGGCCGCCGGCAGTTCCGAGGCTGCAATTTGTCCGAGGGGTAATACATATAAAAGTGCAGCATTGAACAGCAAATAAATGCCGGTCACACCCAACACTCCTGTGATCATTGCCCGTGGCAGACTATGAGACGGATCTTTGTTCTCCTCGGAAAAATAGATCGCCGCATACCACCCGTCATAAGCGTAGATAATGCCCTGGAGCGCCAGTACGGCCGCAACTATGGCGCCCGTAAAACCGAGCGGGGCGCCAGGTTCGGCGATCGCCGAGTCGGATCGAAAGCCGCCGAAAATAAAACAGGCCGCGATCACAGCAAGAAAAATGGCCGCTTTGAGAAAACTTATCACCTCTTGCAGACGGCAGCCTGTTCGCAGACCGAAGCTGTTCAGGAGACCCAACAGAAGGATCGTGAATATCGCGATCGGTTTTGCATTTCCCGCTAGTTGCGGGAACGCTCTCACCGTGTATTCGCCGATAGTTATGC
Organism: Acidobacteriota bacterium; assembly: GCA_039934155.1. GTDB lineage: Bacteria > Acidobacteriota > Blastocatellia > Pyrinomonadales > Pyrinomonadaceae > OLB17. The sequence continues at coordinate 6,782 of JBDTMQ010000133.1, forward strand.
CAACAAGTGCGTATGACGCCGGGTAGCCGATCCAATCCATCCATCCGACAAGGAACCCGGGATACTCGCCAAGCGCGCGCCTGGCATAAACATAAAACCCGCCGCAGAGCGGAATGCTGGTGGCCAATTCGATCACCTGGATCGTTGCGATCAGCGCATACGCGCCTCCAAGGAGCCAAAAGACGAGGATCAGCCACGGACTGCCAAGCTGGGCGGCTATCGTGCCCGGCGTGCGAAGAATGCCCAGCCCGATCATGCCGCCGATCGTAACCGCGATCCCAAAGCTCACGCCGAGTATCTTCAGCAGCCTGTCGTCTTGCCCTTCAGCCGTTAAAGAGTTATTTTGTTGCACTTAAGGAAAGGGTTAGCAGCAGCCAAACGTTTGAAACTCTGCGAATTCTACTCGTATTTCATCGACAAGCGCAATATTTATGGCTCAAATGATCGGCCGCGATATTTGTTACTGAGCGATCTCACGCGGCCAGGATGCGCTAGCTTGACCCTTAAAATCGCGCGTGATAGGCTTATATGTTTTGAGCATTTGACCGATCTCGGCCAGGTTTTTGTTAGCTAATTCATAGAATCGTTATGCACTTATTGGCATTTGCCGGAGCGATCCAGCTATTTCCCGACGGCACGATATTCATTCACATTGCGTTGGTCCTAATAATGATCTGGGTGCTGAATCGTACCTTTTTCAGACCGATCAATAACGTCATTGCCTCGCGCGATAAATTTCACGGCGGACGTAATACAGAGGCCGAATCGATACTTAACGACGCAGCTCAAAAAGAATCGAAATACACCCAGGAAATGCTCGCCGCCCGAAGCGAGGGCTATGAATTATCGGCCGAACGCCGCAGTAAGGCAGTCGCCGACCGGCAGGCGCGCATCGCCGCTGCAAAAGCAGAGACCGGGGCCAAACTCGCCGGGGAAAAAGACCAGTTAGCAAAATTAACGGCTGAGGCGCGTGCGGAGATCGCATCAGAGGCGGACAAGCTCGCCGAACAGATAAGCACGAA
>JBDTMQ010000134.1:0-3692 GCA_039934155.1 Acidobacteriota bacterium
AGAAAAACCTCGAACGAAGCCAGCTTACATTTTGGTCAGCAGATCGCTGAGCGAGCCGACCATGCTGGTCTTCTCCATTTCCTCTTTCGCCATAGCGGTCGTATTTTGGATCCCCGCAAGGCGAAGCCGAAATTCGTCCGGATTAGTAGAACCGCGTAATGCTTCTTCGAGATTGATCAGGCCTGATTGGTATAGATAAAACAACGACTGATCGAACGTTTGCATTCCGTACTGTGACGTGCCCTGGGCGATGGCGTCGCGAATAGATGCGGTACGTTCCTCATGAAGAATGTAGTCCCGAATCAGCGGAGTCGAGATAAGGACTTCGACCGCCGGAACGCGGCTGTGGCCCTTTGCTGATTTCATGAGACGCTGAGAAACGACGGCTTTCAAGAGTCCGGCCAACTGTATCCTAATTGACTTCTGTTGATATGGTGGAAATGCCGAGATGATCCGGGTCAGTGTTTCCTGGGCGTCCAGAGTATGCAGGGTTGAGAGGACAAGGTGCCCGGTTTCGGCTGCAACCAAGGCCGTTTCGATGGTTTCGAGGTCGCGCATTTCGCCGACCAGGATCACGTCGGGATCTTGACGAAGCGATCCACGGAGGGCTTCGGCGAAAGATCTGGTGTCGACGTCAACCTCACGCTGAGTGATAAAGGACTCTTTGTCCTTATGAAGGAATTCGATCGGGTCCTCGATCGTGACGATGTGCGAGTTCCTGGTCGAATTAATATGTTCGACAATTGCCGATAATGTCGTTGATTTACCCGAACCTGTAGTGCCGGTTACAAGGATCAGACCGCGATTTTCATTCGAGATCGAATTGAGAATAGGAGGGAGGCCGAGCTCGTTGAAATTCCGAATGTGATCTGAGATCACGCGGGCGACGATGCCGATCGAGTTTCGTTGCTGAAAAATGTTCACTCGAAAGCGACCCAGTCCGGACACTCCATAACCGATGTCAACCTCGAATACATCCCTAAAATGCTGTTTTTGACGATTAGACATCATCGAGAACGCCATTTCGAGGGTTTCTTCCTGGTTAAGTTTTTGAACGCCCGACAGTGAACGCAACTCGCCATTGACACGTATGACCGGTATCGAACCAGCGCGCAAATGCAGGTCAGATGCTCCGAAGCTCATCGCCATGCGCAATAGGTCGTCAATTCTGCTCAACATAGATTCGATTAAAGTTGTGATTAAAGGCTGCTGTCGGCGGAATAAATGGATCGAGAAGGCGTCCGGTATGTGACTGCACGGTTTTCTGGGTCGAACCGCACAACAAAGTTTAACGGGTTGACTGCCCAAACGTCAATCTTTTTTTCATCGCAGCCTCACTTAACGTGGAGCGAACCTGGGGTCGTTATCGCAGACGTTTGCGGGCCGGATTTTGTATATTATTATTTGTTTTAGCTGTGACTGGCTAACTCAATCCGGCCTTGCAACGGTACATAAGTTCGCTTTGATCAATGGAAACACTACCACACAGGGACGCAAGCCCGCCGCGACAAAAGTTATGGATCGTGACGGAACTCTATTATCCGGAAAATAATCAGACCGGATACTATATGACGCAGATCGCCGAAGGCCTCGCTGCTGATCTGGACATCAAAATAATCTGCGGGCAGCCGAATTACGCGGCTAGAGGGCACCGAGCCCCCAAGCATGAACTGCATAACGGGGTTGAGATCTTCCGGGTTTGGAGCACGCTGTTTGATAAGAATGTGCTTCCATTGCGGCTGATCAACATGCTGACGCTGGGCGCTTCCATGCTCTTTAGAGCGTTGAGAAAACTTGAGAAGGACGTTGGCGTAGTCGTCGTTTCAGCTCCGCCCTCGCTTCTATTTATTGCCGCCTTAGCTGCAAAAATTCGCAGGGCGCCCCTCTATTTGATAATCCAGGATAAGTATCCGGAAATTTTGGTTGCGGTGGGTAGCGTTAAAAACAATTCGTTTTTGGTGAAACTGCTCAACGGATTTAACCGATGGCTTTATCGTCGTGCGGAAAAGATCGTCGTTGTTGGCCGGGATATGGGCGAACTGGTTGCCAGTCAGATGGACGATCAGGACGCAGGAAAGATCTCGGTCATCCAGAACTGGGCGTCACTCGAAGAGATCGAACCTCGCCCACGATCGCAAAACAGGCTGCTGAATGACCTGCAGATCGGGCATAAATTGGTATTTCTCTATGCCGGCAACATGGGGCACCCGCAAGATATTGAAAGCATAGTGAAGTGTGCCGAGCTGCTCAAAGATGACGAACGATTCCATTTTATCTTTATCGGTTCGGGCGTAAAAAGGAAGTGGCTTGAAAATGCGATCCGCAGCCGGCGATTGGATAATACAACTTTGCTGGATCCGCTGCCGAGGGCCGAACAAGAGGTCTTTTTGAATGCATGTGACGTTGGCTTGGTTCCGCTGGTCGAGAACATGTTCGGCGTTGCGATGCCCAGCCGTACGTACAACTTACTGGCCGCCGGGAAGCCGGTTTTGGCTTTGACGGACGAGAATTCCGAGGTGAGCCGTGTTTTGAGAGAAGAGAGAGTTGGGTGGAACGTACCACCGCTGGCCCCTGAAAAACTGCTCGCGGCCATCGAAACTATCTACGAAAATCGCGAGCGGCTGCCGGAGATGGGCAGGCTGGCAAGGCTCGCCGCTGAAAAAAAGTATTCGGTCGCAGTCGCCGTTGCGAAATATCGACAGCTTATTCTAAACGATGGCAAATAGTGACTGTGAGTTTGTGAAATATTCCAACATGCGCTGTATACGTTGATGTGAAATGAGAATTCTTGTGACCGGGGCGAACGGACTTTTGGGAAGCGTTATCATTTCGGAATTCCGGGATCTCGGCGACGATATCATCGGGATCGCAGGTCCCCGCGCCCAGTTCAACTCTGGTTCCATCGATCCCCACTATCAATTTGCAGCGGATATTTCCGATCGATCTGATATCGACAGGTTAAGAGGGATCGGAACGGTCGATGTCGTTATTCACGCGGCCGGTCTCGCTCACCAATTCGGCCCGACCACAGATAGCGAGTTCGAACGGGTAAATGTTGAGGGTTCGCGAAACGTGTCACAGCTCGCGTCTGATCTGAAAGCAAAGCACTTGATCCTGATAAGCTCGACGGCCGTCTACGGAATGCCGTCAAACCGCAGTGTGCAGTTTGAGGAGAGCCCGTGTAAACCCGTAACGCCATATGCAAAAAGCAAGTTGCGAGCCGAGACGGTCGTCCGAGAAGAGTGTGAGGCGAATGGCATTCCTTTGACGATCTTTCGTCTGGCTCCGGTACTGGGCGAGAGGTGTTCGGGCAACGCGGCGAGACTGATAGCGGAAATAGACAAGGGGCGTTTTATTTGGGTCGGCAATGGCCGAAACCTTAAATCTTTGGTCTACAAACGCGATGTTGCGAGAGCGTGCGTCAGCCTGGCATATAAAAAGAAGGCTGGTACCGAAATATTTAACCTCTCGGCGCCGCCGATCGAAATGCGGGATCTTGTAAATGCGATCTGTCAGTGTCTGGGCACAAAACCTTTGCCGATTTCGGTTCCGGCCTGGGCTTTGCGGCCGGCATTTTGGTTTAACGCCCGGACCCTTTCCATTACGAAGATAAATGAACTGGCACAAACGGTCGAAAAATGGCTGTCAAACGATCTATATTCAGCACGAAAAATTAACGACGAATACGGCTT
>JBDTMQ010000135.1:0-2332 GCA_039934155.1 Acidobacteriota bacterium
CAATAGAGCGTGGCGCTTCATCACCGTCCCCTACTCTCTCGTTTCGGCCGACGATCGCCGTATCGATCAGGTCCGCGACTGCTCCGTAAGACCGAACGGCATCGATCTTTACCTGTGCCGAGGTCTGGGGCATGACAACCGTACAGCCTTTGCCAGACAGTCTGCATGCGTATGCCAGGGCCTGACCGAAATTTCCCGATGAAGCGGTGAGAACGGTTTGATTCGGTACCTTCAAAACTAAGTTGTAGGCCGCGCGGAATTTGAAGCTGCCGGTGTGCTGGAACGTTTCAGACGCGATGGTCAGGTCCGCTTTCAGATGATAGCGAAGTTTCTGAGATTCGATAAATGTAGTCGGCCTGATAGCCTCGAGCAGCGGTTTCATGTGAATAGAATCCGTCAGAGTACCGACTGCCGTCAAATCTTTGCTTATCGACTTTGCAAGGATTGGCAATAATCGCTTGTTGCGACTTATAATCGCTTGCATGTCAAACACACATTTCGGAATGGTCGGTCTGGGGACGATGGGCCGCAATTTCCTGCTTAACGTGGCGCAGCACGGATTCGGATGTGTCGGGTACGATCTCGACGCTGAAAAGCGGCGACTTTTGATCGAAGAGGGCAGAGGCTATCCGGTCGATTCTGCCGGCAGCGTCGCCGAATTTGTGAAAAAGCTCGATACGCCGCGAAACATCATGCTTTTGGTGCCGGCTGGTCCAATTGTCGATTCGGTAATTACCGATCTGCTGCCATACCTTGAAAAAGATGACCTTTTGATCGATGGCGGAAATTCACATTTTGTTGATACTGAGCGACGAGAACTTTTGCTGGCGGAAAAAGGGATCGAATTCCTGGGTGTTGGGGTTTCGGGCGGCGAGGAAGGCGCCCGGCACGGTGCTAGTATCATGCCGGGCGGTAAGCTCGAATATTACGAACGGATAGCGCCGATCCTGGAAACCGTAGCGGCTAAAGTGAAGGGCGAGCCTTGCGTCGCGTATATGGGCCGCTCGAGTGCCGGGCATTTTGTAAAAATGGTTCACAACGGGATCGAATACGGGTTGATGCAGATCCTGGCTGAGACGTTCGATTTCATGCATCGGGTCCTGAAGATGGATTACGTTCAGATGAGCGACACCTTCGCCGAATGGAACGGCAGCGAGCTCAACTCGTTCCTGGTTGAGATCACAGCCGAGGTATTGCGAAAGACCGATGCCGAGACAGGCAAGCCGCTGGTAGAAATGATTCTCGATAAGGCGGCTCAGAAAGGCACGGGCAAGTGGACCTCTCAGGCCGCGATGGATCTGGGAGTACCGATCCCGACGATCGATTCAGCCGTCTCAATGAGGCAAATATCCGCACAGAAAGAAACACGCATCTTTATAGCGAACAATTACGGAGCCTCAGGCGATGTTGTGCACCCGCAGCGAAGCCACGGCGAACCGGTTTCAAGCGAAAGAGAAACAGGTCTAAAAGCGGCACTTGCCCGTGAAGCCTTAAAAACGAACGTTAGTGAACAACAGCGAAAGGTCATTCTCGATCACGAAGCGGCGAACAGTTCAGATGGATCTCATCACGTCCAAAACGAGCGTGATAAAGCAGTTCGGGAAGAGTTTGCTGAAGATCTCGGCAGTTCACTGGGACGATTGAAACGGGCCCTGCTCGCGTCATTTATTATTACCTACGCACAGGGTTTATCTCTGCTGCAGACAGCATCGATAGAAAAGAACTACGGCCTCGACCTGGCCGAGATCGCAAAGATCTGGCGCGGTGGCTGCATCATTCGTTCAGCTCTGCTGGAAGAAATGCGGCAGGCATTTAGCCAAAATGCCGAACTGCCTAATTTGATGTGTAATGATAATTTCGCCGAGATGTTGGCGACGAACCGTGATGACTGGCACTGGGTCGTATCCCGCTTTTCGGAAAGCCGCGTGCCGGCTCTTTGCCTGTCAGCGAGCCTTTCTTATTTTGAGGCGTTCAGAACAGCGCGTTTGCCCGCAAATCTAATACAGGCTCAGAGAGATTTCTTTGGCGCTCATACTTATCAGCGCGTCGACAAAGAGGGCATTTTTCACACGCCCGACTGGAAGGAAACAACGGTTTAAACTAATTGCCCGAAACAACGATCTCCCATGCGTTTTCGGTGTTCAGAAGTCGGCTCATCATCGAAGCATGTACCGAATGGCCGCTTTTTTCTGCCGTGATCTTGCCCTGTATCGGCAATCCCAATAAAGCAAAGTCGCCGATTATATCTAATATCTTATGACGAACGAATTCATCCGAGAATCTCAGGGGCGTACTATTCAGCATTCCGTCCTTAGTGAGCACGATCGCATTT
>JBDTMQ010000136.1:0-7354 GCA_039934155.1 Acidobacteriota bacterium
ACGTTCAGTGCCGCGGTCAGCAACTATGACCGCGATCCGGGCAACGTAGACATTACTGAAATTCCCGTCAGTTTTCAGGTCGGCCTAACGAACAGGCTGGAGCTTTTCTTTAACACAGACGCATACCGTGCGGTCAAGGTGAATTCGCCTGGCAATCTGTCAAGCTTTTATCTCCCCAATTCACAGCTTAATTTCAACGGTGTGTCGACCAGCCCGGGTGCGATCATTCTTGCGCCTGGTACATCAGGCCCGTTCAGCAACACGGCCGTGTACCGACCCATCGGAACCGGACCTTTCGTCCAGTTTCCGTATGTAGGCGGCAGTGCGGGCAACTTCGGATTCACATCGGGCGTCTTCGCCGGGCCGCTTTTCGGTTTCCCGGCAGGAACGGTCCCCACGCTTGGCCCGCCGACATCAGGCGGTAATGGCGCTGATAATTTCCCGGGGATCGGTTCGGTGTACGGCAGTATTCTGCCGGGTGTCGTGCTTCAAACGGCCTGCACCTCGCCGACCGCAACTACATGCATCCCATCAGCTACCATCCCGACAGTGTTTACGCAGGCACCGTCATACCTGAATGACGCGCCGTTCGTAAATCGAAGGTTCGGTGAGTCTGCATTCAGCACTTATTCGGCAGGCGTCAAATGGCGTTGGACCGGTCTTAATAACCCGGTAGGCGTCGGTATCGTCGCATTCTATCGCTGGTATGCCGATCATGCTGACGGTTTCAGCGGCTTTAACCAACTGCAGAGAGGTTCGAGCCCGGGCGGCAATCGCGGCGATATCGGTGTGACCCTGTTCGCAGATGCCCGGATCCGCACTTGGGTCAACCTTTCAGGAAACATTGGATATCACTATAACTCGAGCGTTAAGGGCGACTTCCCGGGCGGCAGCTTTACATTGCTTGACCGGCCGGACGAGCTTTTGACATCGGTCGCATTGGATTTCCCGGTCAACCGTTACTTCCAGCCGATCTTTGAAGGAAGAGCTGTCCAGTACATCGGCGGCCGCACGCCGAACGCGTTCGAGAACGATCCGATCGACGCTCTCGCCGGATTCAGGATCTTCCCGGCACGCTGGCTCGGTCTGAGCTTTGCGTATCGCTGGCATGCTAATGAGCAGGACGAAGGCTCATTCGATCAGGATCAGGTCTTCCAGAGCAACATCAGCATTCCGTGCGCGGCCGGCCTTCAGGGATGTACGCCGAGAACGGTCGCTACATCGTTCCGCGGTGTGCCGCCGGGATTCCAGGTATCTGAGAATCCGCACGGCTATATAGTTCAGGTCTTTGCCGGACGCCGCAACAAACGCGCGGCCGAGATCATCAATCTGCCGGCTAACGTAACTGGAGTAACACTTAGTGATACCGAGATCATACTTCCGTGTGCTCCGGGCTATGTTCCGCGATCGGGTACGGCTTGTGCCGACAACACATCGATCAACGTCGCGACTACTGCGAGCGACCCTGAAAATGATGTTCTGACCTATAACTACACTGTTTCAGGTGGACGCATCGTCGGGACGGGTGCCAACGTTTCGTGGGATCTCAGCGGTGCTGCTCCGGGCACTTATACGATCACGACCGGTGTTGACGACGGCTGCGGACTCTGCGGCAAGACCGACACCAGAACGATCACGATCAAAGAATGCGATTGTGTGATCAAGTGCGAATGCCCGTCACTGACCGTGACTGGTCCGGCAGGCATTACGAATCCGGGTGAGACGATGACGTTCACCGCTAACGTTAGCGGCGGAAGCCAGCAGAGCATTACCTACAACTGGTCAGTCTCTGACGGAACTATCGAATCTGGACAGGGCACACCGAGCATTACGGTTCGGGCACCGTTGAACGAGAATGGCGGCAACATAACGGCCACCGTCGATCTTGGCGGACTTGATACGGGTTGCGATTGCCCGAGGACGCAGTCCGAGACAGCTCCGTTTTCCGGCAAACCGGTTTCAATTCAGGTTAATGAATTCGACAAGATGTCGAATGACGATATCAGGGCTCAGCTTGATCTCTTCTTCAACGAACTGTCGAATAACCCGAACAACCAGGGCTATATCATCAATTACGGATCGGATCGTGATATCACGGCACGCGAACGCCTGATCACGAACCACATCAACTTCCGTCGCTTCGACCGAAGCCGCATCACCCTCGTCAGAGGCGGTGACACCGGCGTCGGCGTTAAGACGAAGCTGTATCGCATCCCGCCGGGTGCCGATAATCCGACCCCGTAGTTAATAGCTTCGTGCCGGCAACGGCGTGAACATAAGAAAAGCGAAGAGGCTGCCTTAACCGGCGGCCTCTTTGCATGACCGGCGAAGAAAGGTCGGGGTCCAAGGTCTAAAGTGCAAGGTTCAAGGTTCAAGGTTCGGAATCCAGATCGCGGACCTTACGGCGCATAAAAGCTTTGCTTTAACTTTGACTTGATGTACAATGACGGCAGTTTGACGCACTTTCATATTCCCCGTAATTTGTCGCAACAGTCCGCCGCATTCTAAGCAGCGAACATTCTCGTCAGGAAAATCATCAAATAAATCGATGTTGCCGAGCCTGACGTTTAAGCTCGAACTTCTTATTCCACCGGAACAGACGCCGTATTATGATCAACACCATCAAATCCAAACTTCGCCCCGCATTTGTTCTCGTCATTGCCGGACTTTTGCTCTTTTCACAACAGGTTGCGGCCCTTGGCGATGGAAATGTTTTTGTCGATAAGGACAAATTCAGCGTCTGGTCAGTTGTCGGCCCCGAAGGCGGCGATGTACGCGTCGTCACGATCGATCCGCGTGACAAGGACCGCCTATACATCAGCACTATGGACGGACAGGTGCATACGTCTGCCGACGGCGGGAAAAATTGGAAGCTGCTGGTTAGTTTGAACGAGCCACAATTGGTGCTTGATCAGTTATTCGTCGACAGCCACGATTCAAAAATTATTTACACCTCAGGCAACCGCGGTCTGCTGCGCGGCGGATTTTTCAAATCGTCCGACGGCGGCATCACGTGGCATGAGGCAAAAGACCTGAAAGATCAGTCGATACACGCCATGACCCAGGCGATCGAAGATCCGAACATGTTGTATGTCGGCACGACGTCAGGCGTCTGGGTATCAAAAAATTCAGGCGACGACTGGGAAAAGCTTTCATCTGCCACGATGCCTTCGAACGTGAATTCGATGGCGATCGACCCGCGGCGAAACAGCACGATCTATGCGGGAACGTGGTGGCGGCCCTATAAGTCGACCGACAGCGGCAAGACGTGGCGGCTTATAAAAGAAGGAATGATCGACGATTCGGATGTGTTCGCGATCACGGTCGACCCGAGAAATGCCGAGCATTTGATCGCCTCGGCCTGCAGCGGTATCTATGAATCGCTGAACGGCGGCGACAAATGGGCAAAGATCCAGGGCATACCGTCACAATCGCGGCGTACGCGCGACATCGTCCAGCATCCGTCGATCGCGGGCACCGTCTATGCGGGAACGACCGAAGGATTTTGGATGACCACAAACGGCGGCAAATCGTGGATGCTGACCACTTCGCGGGACATCGAGGTCAACTCTATCGCTGTTCATCCGGCCGAGCCGAACCGCGTTTTTATCGGTACGAATAACTATGGCGTTTTGGTCTCGAATGACGGCGGACGGAATTTTGTCCCGACAAATGACAATTTCACCAGCCGATTCACCTATTCTGTAACACCTGATATCGCACAGCCAAACCGGCTGTACGCGGTAACACAAAACACATCGTCGAGCGGCGGCTTTGTATTCTTCAGCGCGGACAGCGGCACCTCGTGGACACAGGCAAAGGGGTTGGATGTCAACAGGGTTTCGTCATTCACGACGCTTCAGGACCGCGTCGACCCGAACAGAATGTTTCTCGGAACGAACATCGGTATCTTCCGATCGTTGGACCGGGGGCTGAACTGGACATTGTTGACGGCACCAAAACCGATAGTTAAGAAAAAGGCCCCGGCTAAGCTCCCGGCAAAAGGCAGGGCCCCGGTGAAAAAGAAACCGGTCGCCGCGGTGAAAAATATCGAGCCGCCCGTACCTTCGGGCCCGGTGATCGTCCCGGCCATAACCGAAAAGGTCAAGGTAATGGCCTTTACCGAGGATGATAAGAACGGCATTCTGGCGGGCACCGACAACGGTCTGTATCGCACGTACGACGTGGATAAGGGCTGGGAAAAGATACCTTTCGGCAACGGTCTTAATGGAAATATTTTTGCGATACACGCGTCGCCGCTGGTTCCGGCTACGATCTGGGTCGGCACTGCTACATCCGGTGTCATAATGACGAATGACGACGGCAAGACCTGGGAAAAGGTTCCGGGCATCCCCGAGGGAATTCCCGTCAGCTCGATCACCACCGACCCAAAACGGCCGAACTATATTTATGTGGGCACGACCCAGTCATTCTATCTAAGCCGTGACGGCGGACGTACCTGGATCCGCCGCGGCGGCAGCCTTCCGCTTGGAAACTATACGAGCATTCTCGTAAACCCTGATAACAGCGACGAGGTATACGTCGCGAGCGCTCTTGAATCCGACGGCGGGGTCTATTTTTCGGATGACGCCGGGATGAAATGGCGGCGTATGGACCTTAAGAGTATGAGGCTTCCGAGCCACCGCGTGTGGGCTCTTGCGTTCGACCCGACAAATTCCAATCGGATATTTGCGGGCTCTCATTCCTCAGGCGTTTATCGTATCGATCGACAGACCGAGGCGAGTTCTGCGGCGGCGACTGCCGTTACATCGACCAACGGAAATTGATCGGACAAAAGCGCAGAACCTCAGAGGCGGCCACCGGGCCGTCTCTTTTATTTTGCGTTTGGAACTTAGTCGGCGCATACCTATAATTTATTGAACCGTTCAAACTTGACCATAAATGCGAGAGATCGAATGTCGTGACAAACCAGGTGCCGGAAGTATCATTGTCGAAAGCCTTCGGTTCTCGTCGATCCCGGGCCAGTCAGAATTATTTCTCGATTATCTATCCGACCCGACAGCTTTGCGGTCCTTTTATCCATCGGCGGTGGTCCAAAATAACGAGATCGCCGGGCGGACGAGTAACGTGCTGAATGCCTATTCGACGGACCGCCAGGTCTTGTGCGACGTTTTGTCGGATCAAAATCGTGCATTCGGAGCATCGGAGAAGACGTTCACTAATATAGAGACGCTTCGCCGCAGCGACGCCGTGGCGGTACTCACAGGCCAGCAGGCCGGACTCTTTCTGGGACCGCTATACACTCTATATAAGGCGCTTTCCGCGGTGAGGCAGGCCGATTGTCTAAGGGCCGCCGGGATCAACGCAGTGCCAGTTTTTTGGATCGCCAGCGAGGACCACGACATTGCCGAAGTTTCGACGGCTTCCTTTACTGGGACGAGCGGCGAAATACGCACCGTTCTCGAGGATGGAGACACAGAAATTGCCGGGCTGCCGGTAGGCCGGATCAAGTTGACGGATGCTGTCACGAAGGCGATCGGCCCGATCTTTGAAGTGATCGGAAAGACGGAGTTCACCGCGGAGCTGCGAATGTGTCTCGAGGAGGCATACAAGCCCGGGCGGACGTTCAGCGAAGCCTTCGGGCGTTTTCTCGCGCAGTTGACGGCCGACTACGGTCTGATCCTGGTCGACCCGCTCGAACCTCGCCTTAAACGCCTTGCCGCGCGCATTTACGAAGAGGCGATCTTGCGATCGGCAGAGATCGTCGATTCGATAATCGAGCGCGACCGGGAACTTGAGGCGAAAGGATATTCGCCGCAGGTTTTGGTGAAAGATGACTACTTTCCGCTTTTTTGGCACGACGGTCTTGGGGTCCGGAAAAGCCTGCGGCGGCGATCCGACGGCCGTGTTGGCGTCGTGGGTGATACGACAAGTTTTGAGATCGGGGAACTCGCCGCAATGGCGGCGGCCGAGCCCGACCGTTTCAGCCCTGGCGTGATGCTTCGGCCTGTCGTTCAGGATCATCTTTTTCCAACCGTCTGCTATTTTGGCGGCGGTGCCGAGATCGCTTATTTTGCACAGAACAGCGAGGTTTACCGTGTGTTGGACCGGCCGGTCACGACGATATTTCATCGCCAGAGCTTTACAGTAATTGAACCGCGTTATCGCCGCACGCTTGACGCTTATCGATTGACATTCAGCGATCTTTTTCGAGGCCGCGACGCCGTGAGGGCCGAGGTCGTCGAGAAATTCCTTGCGCTGGAAAATGCGATGCTTTTCCCGGCTGCCGAAGAGCGGATAAATACCGAGCTTAACCAGCTTGACCAGCATTTGTCGTCGCTTGATCCGACTCTGGCGGCAAATCTCGCGACGCGCCGGCGAAAGATCATCTATCACATCGGCGCTTTGAAAAAGAAATTTCACGCGGTGAGCATGAAAAAGAACGAGATCGCTGATCGGCGTATCGATGCGCTATTTACATCGCTGCTGCCGAATGGCGCCCTTCAGGAACGCACGCTGAATGTGGTCGAATATATTGATCGTTACGGGCCGGGGTTTGTCGATTGGATCTATGACAGCATCGACCTCAACGACAAAGGCCACAGAACTTTAACGCTTTAAAATGAACAAGATAAAGATCCTGCCGGATAATCTCTCGAATCAGATCGCCGCCGGCGAGGTGGTCGAACGGCCGGCATCGGTCATCAAGGAATTGATCGAGAATTCGATCGACGCCGGTGCTTCACGGATCGAGGTGGCGATCGAGCTCGGCGGGCGTCGTCTGATGCGCGTCACTGACGACGGCGAGGGAATGGTGCGCGATGATGCGATCCTCGCCTTTGAAAGACACGCAACGTCGAAGATCAGGACCGTTGACGATCTGGCCGCTATCGGCACGCTCGGTTTTCGGGGCGAAGCTCTTGCCTCGATCGCATCTGTCGCAAAGGTCGAGCTTGTCACGAATCGCGACCGGGAATCGGTCGGCACGCGTGTCGTGGTAGAAGGCGGCCGGCTGCTGGACGTAAAGGACGCGGGCCGTGCACGCGGCACGACGATCTCGGTCAAAGACCTGTTTTTTAACGTTCCCGCGCGCAGGAAATTCATGCGAAGCGAGGCGACTGAAAATTATCACCTGACCAGTATCGTTACACATTATGCTCTTGCCCGCCCTGAGATAGCTTTTGCGCTGATAAACAATGGCCGCGAGAGTCTGCGCGTTTCGCCGGCACGCGACCTTCGGGAACGGGCGTTCCAGATATTCGGCTCAGGAATGTTGGAAAGTTTGCTGCCGGTTTCGGGCGGCAGGGAATTCGTCGCGCAGGTCACCGGCTATGTTTCTGCGCCACGCGAGCGTCGCACGACGCGCGACGCCCAATACTTTTTCGTTAATCAG
>JBDTMQ010000137.1:0-7471 GCA_039934155.1 Acidobacteriota bacterium
AACCATCGATCGAGCCAGCTCGGTTGCCTTTTCAATATCGTTCGAAGCGCCGGTCGTGATGCGGCCGATAAACAACTCCTCCGCAATTCGGCCGCCCATCGAGTTGGCGATCATCGCCAGCAGCTCTTCTTTTGTTCGGCCCAGAACGTCCTGCTCCGGCAGGAAGAATGTCACGCCGAGCGCTCGCCCGCGGGGAACGATCGTAACCTTATGCACCGGATCGCTTTCAGGAATATTAAGTCCGACCAGTGCATGGCCGGCCTCGTGTATTGCCGTTAAACGCTTTTCCTTATCCGAGATCACCATACTGCGGCGTTCAGGCCCCATCAAGACCTTGTCTTTGGCAAATTCGAGGTCATTTAGCGAAACGACCTTTTTATTCATCCGGGCCGCGATCAGCGCAGCCTCATTGACCAGGTTTGCGAGGTCGGCCCCTGTAAATCCGGGCGTTCCGCGTGCAATTATATTGACATCGACATTTTCGTCGAGCGGGATCTTTCTCGTGTGAACCTTCAGGATCCCCTCACGGCCGCGAACATCCGGATAGGACACCACAACCTGACGGTCGAATCGACCCGGCCGCAGAAGCGCCGGATCCAAAACGTCCGGGCGGTTGGTCGAGGCCATTAAAATGACGCCGTCATTCGACTCAAAACCATCCATTTCGACAAGAAGCTGATTAAGGGTCTGTTCGCGTTCGTCGTGGCCGCCGCCGAGACCTGCACCGCGATGACGACCGACCGCATCGATCTCGTCAATAAAAATGATGCACGGAGCATTTTTCTTGCCCTGTTCGAACAGATCGCGGACGCGGCTGGCGCCGACGCCGACGAACATCTCGACAAAATCTGACCCCGAGATCGAGAAGAACGGAACGTTCGCTTCACCGGCAACGGCCTTAGCAAGCAATGTCTTACCGGTTCCCGGCGGGCCCATCATCAACACGCCCTTTGGGATCTTGCCGCCGAGTTTCTGAAATTTTTGCGGATCTTTGAGAAATTCGATTATTTCCTGAAGTTCTTCCTTAGCTTCCTCGACACCCGCAACGTCCTTAAAAGTCACGCGTTTCTGCTGATTATTGAGCAGCTTGGCCTTTGATTTTCCAAAGCTCAGGGCCTTGTTCCCGCCAGCCTGCATTTGCCGAAGAGTGAACGCCAAAAATCCGATCAGCAGCAGGAACGGCAGAGCGTTAATCAGAACCAGCCAGCCGAGGCCGCTTGAGGCGGCTTCTTCATCGGTCTCGATCATTGAGCTGGGATTCTGTGAATTAAATTCGACGATCTTTTTCAGCAGCATCTCGCGTGTCGCGTCGCTGCCGATCACGGTCACGAATTTGGCACCGTTGGCGTCGGTAAATTCGATCTGCGACTGTTTAAAGCCAGCCTTCTTAAATTCCTTGTTATCGATGCGGGTGATCGCGCCGTCAATGCTGATATCCGTTGCTGCCTTGGTTTGCTTGCTGTTTAGGAACCAGACGAAGACGAGGGCCAATGAGATTATCATCAGCCAAAGCGATACCTGTTTTGCTTTAGAACTCAATTTATAGCCTCCAAAATCACTTCCACAGGGCAAAAATATCTACCATTGCCGTTTGATGAAAGTTAACCGATCCACGTTGTTTTGAAAGCGGACCGGCCGCGATCAAGACGCCAACATTCAATTGTAGATGCCGGCCGGTCATTTTTCAACCATTATCTGCTCGAAGTAAAGTCTTCCGCCGCGTTTAACGACACATCCCCGAGCCGGCAGTTCGACCATTCGGCCGCTCTTCCGGCTATGGATCAAACGCTCTATCGATTCGATATGTTTCAGCCCCAGCCCGCGAAGCGATCCGCGGCAAGTCCGCAGCCAATGCCGAAGACGGCTGAAAAGTTCCTCCCGTATAAGGCCGCGCAGGTGACGTAATTCAAGCGGATCACCCTTGGTCGTGTCATTCTCGAAGGGGATTTTTGGCGTTTCACGCAACAATTCTGCGGTTGATGCCAACGTTTCGACGATCTTTGGGTTTAGCTGCCGGAGCATCGGAATTATCTCTTTCCTGATCCGCACGCGGGTGAATCGCAGGTCGTCATTCATTGTGTCGCTGCGGTATTCTATATTCGAAAATTTGCAAAATGCCTCTGTATCGTCTCTTTTCGCCCACGCGATCAGCGGCCTGACCAACTTCACGTCGTCAGCCACCGGCGGCCCATTCTCGACGGGTAAGGGTCCGACCTGCCGCATCGACGCCAGGCCGTCGCGTCCGCTTCCTCGGATAAGGTTCATTAAGAACGTCTCCGCCTGATCATTCTGTGTGTGTGCCGTCAATACAACGGCCGAATCCCTTTTGCTCGCGATATTTCGGAGGAAAAGATACCTTTCTCGTCGCGCCGTTTGCTCGATATTGTGTTTAGGGGCCGGAGCCATTCGAGCCGTCATGAATTCAAAACCAAGTTCTTTTGTTAGGTTTCGAACGAATTGTTCGTCTTTATTCGCATCGGGCCGCAATGCGTGATTAAAATGAGCGACAATGATCTCGAGGTCGAGCTTTGAACGTTTTTTCAGATCCGCCAAGGCCAACAGGAGTCCGACCGAATCCGCACCGCCTGAAACGGCCGTGACTAGCGAGGTACCGGCAACCGGAAGCTTAAGCCGCCGCCATTCGGTTATCAGTTCTCTTACGAATCGATGCATTATTTTGCGCTGGCGGGCGAACGGCGAAGCAGCAGTGTACAGCGGGATATGCAGACCAATTTGTCGCGATCATTTTTGATCTCTATACTCCAAATGCTGGTCGTCCGTCCATGGTAAAAGGGCCGCGCCTCGACCCTGATGCGGCCTTTGCTCACGGCTCTCAGGTGATTTGCGTTGATCTCGATCCCTACGGGTGTGAATCGGCTCAGGTCACTCGCCATTACGGCACCGATCGAGGCCGCCGTCTCGCATAGATAAAGTGACACGCCGCCATTCATAATTCCGACGTATTGATGCACTTTTGGTGTAACTTCCATTTCCAGGACGACGCGTTCGGCGGTTGCCTCGACGACATCGATGCCAAGAAACCGCATCAACTCGCTTTTCTCAGCGTCGGCTCGGGCATCAAATGTATTCATAATCAAGAATTTGCGGCGCAAAACGGCGCAGGGTTATTGATTTACACGAGTCTTTGCCTCATCAAGCGCAGCCTTTACGCGTTCGGGTGAAGTTCCGCCGGCGGCCGATTTGCTTGCAAGCGTCGCATTCAATCCAAGTACCTCGAAGACATCGGCTTCTATCGACGGCGCGATCGCTTTCATTTCCTCGAGAGTTAATTGGCCGAGTTCACGGCTGTTTGCCGCGGCAAAAAGAACTATTCGGCCAACGGCATCATGAGCCGAACGAAACGGAACGCCCTTTCTTACGAGATGATCAGCAAGCTCGGTCGCATTTAGAAAGCCTGTTACGGCTGCAGTTCTAGCCTCTTTTTCACGAATCGAAAGATCGTCGAGCACGATCGATGTGATCTTTAGACACGCTGTGACTGTATCGAAGGCGTCGAATACAGCCTCTTTGTCCTCCTGCATATCCTTGTTATAGGCGAGCGGCAATCCCTTAAGCATTGTATTCAAGCCGGTCTGATGTCCAAGTATGCGGCCGGATTTTCCGCGAACAAGCTCAAGCGCGTCAGGATTCTTCTTTTGCGGCATTAGGCTCGAGCCGGTCGAAACAGCATCGCTTAATTCGACAAAACCGAATTCTGTCGAGGTATAGAGAATTAGGTCCTCGGCAAGCCGCGACAGATGTATGGCGATAAGCACGCATGCGTTTACAAATTCGACCGCAAAATCCCTGTCAGAAACGGCGTCGAGGCTGTTCGCCGATATCCCGTCGAATCCCAGCTCTTTGGCAACCGCCGCCCGATCGACCGGAAAGCCGGTACCGGCAAGGGCACCAGAGCCTAGCGGCATTATGTTGATCCGCCGGCGGGCATCCGCGATCCGTGAGCGGTCGCGGTCGAGCATCTCAAAATAAGCGAGGCACCAGTGCGCCCACATTACGGGCTGTGCTCGCTGCAGATGAGTATAGCCCGGCAGGACCGCGTCCGCGTGGCGTTCGGCCGCTCGTATCAGGGCCGATTGGGCCTGCCTGACCTGTTCGCTCAGGTCGTCGGCTGCCTCTCGCATCCATAATCGAAATGCCGTGGCTACCTGATCGTTGCGACTTCGCCCTGTGTGCAATTTCTTTCCAGTCTCGCCGATCGCGTCGATCAACCTTGCCTCAATGAATGAATGTACGTCCTCGGCATCGGATGTAAAAAAATCCGGTGTCGCTGTGGACGCTGTTAAAAGTTCAGAAAGCGCCTCAACGATACTGTCGGCATCAGCGTCAGACAGTACTCCGGCGCGTCTCAGGCCGTTTGCATGACCGATACTGGCCGTAACATCAGCCTCGAAAAGCCGGCGGTCGAACTTGAATGAATTATTGAATTCGGCAAATGTCGCGTCAGGCTTTTCGGTGAACCGGCCGCCCCAAAGATTTTGTGTCATTATTTTGGTCAGATCCACCGGCGAAAGCGGGCAATAATGGTCAATCCAACGCCAACGAGTAACATACCTGCGATCGTCAGCCAAAATCCCATCGGCGAATCAAAAAACCCTACCTTATAATTCATTCCCAAAATTCCCGCGATGACGCTAAGCGAACCCGTTATCAACGTCAAAAATGTCAGCCGCTGGATAAAGATATTCATCGTTTGCGCGGCTTTTGTTGCGTACAGGTCGAATGTGCTCAAAACGGTATCTCTCGAGCTTTCGATAGCGTTAACGGCGTTCTCAAAATGCTGATTTAGCATTCTGAACCGTTCTGCCGAATCAGATTGGGCGATCTGCTGAAAATCGGCCCTCGACAGCGAATAGATCACATCGCGATGAGGCAGAAGCCACCGGCGAAGTTTTGACACATCGTTTCTTAAGTCAACCATGTTTTGCAGGAACTCATCGGTTTCGAGATCCCTTTTGAGCACGCGCTCGTCAAGCTTGTCCACTTTTCGCTCAACCTCTTCGAGCGCCTCAAAGTAAGAGACGAGATGCAGATCGAGCAATGTGCAGACGAAACTTTCGGCATCGAGTTGTCCGAAATGCGTTTCCCCTCTGTCTCGTTCGCGAAACTCGGAGAAATATGAGATCTCGCTTTCTTGAATGGTGATTACGGCGTTTTTGCCGACGATGAACTCGATCGCTGTGCGGGACGGGGACTTGCCCTTTTCCGTAATGATCGAATGAATATTGAAACGGAAAAGATCGTCGAATTTTTCGATCGTCGGCCGCTCGTCACGTTTTTCGACGCGGCGGACGAGAAACTCGGGCAGTTGTAGTTCCTCAAATAGCGATCGCAGATCGGGATCGTCGTCGGTCGAGACGTTGATCCACAACAGCTGGTCGTCGCTGACCGAAGCAATGTCGATACCGTCTCTCTCAAGTACCGCATCATTACCGGAGGCGTTATATAAAAATGCCCGGATCTCCAAGTTTTCGTCATTGCTCGCTGTGCTCATTATTACGTGAATTATAACTGAAATGCCGTCGGATGCCTTTCGGATTTTGACAAATGACGCCGATTATTTAAGGTTATGTGGTTATGAAAAAGATCAACAAGATCGTTTTAGCGTATTCGGGCGGGCTCGACACGTCGGCCATGCTTTTATGGCTGAAAGAAACGTATGGGTGCGAGGTTATTTGTTACTGTGCCGACGTTGGTCAAGGCGAGGAGCTTACCGGACTGGACGAAAAAGCAAAGGCGACGGGTGCTTCGAAACTCTACGTCGAAGACCTTCGCGAAGAATTCGTACGTGATTTTGTCTGGACGGCCGTTAAGGCAAACGCGCTTTACGAGGGTGTGTATCTGCTGGGTACGTCGCTTGCGCGACCGGTCATAGCAAAACGGCAGATCGAGATCGCCCGTCGCGAAGGGGCCGATGCCGTCGCTCACGGCGCAACCGGCAAGGGCAACGACCAGGTTAGGTTCGAGCTCACATACTATGCACTGCAACCGGATATCAAGGTCGTGGCACCCTGGCGGGAATGGGAATTCAAGGGTCGGGCAGATCTGATAGCATACTGTGAAAAGCATGGAATTCCCGTGACGGCGACGACCGCCAAGCCGTATTCGATGGACCGAAACCTGATGCACATATCGTACGAAGGCGGAATTCTCGAAGATCCCTGGGCCGCGCCGCCTGAAAATATATTCCTGCTGACCAAATCGCCCGAGCGTGCTTCGGACGCGGCGCAGGAGATCACGATCTCATTCGAGAAAGGCGAACCTGTTGTGATCGACGGGGAGAAATACGGGGCGGTTGATCTGCTTTCGACGCTGAACCACATCGGCGGCCAACATGGCATCGGCCGCGTCGATCTGGTCGAGAACCGCTTTGTTGGTATGAAATCCCGCGGTGTTTATGAGACGCCGGGAGTAACAATACTGCAAACCGCGCATCGGGCGCTCGAATCGATAACGATGGACCGCGAGGTTACTCGGCTGCGTGACTCGCTCGGGACAAAATTCGCCGAATCGGTGTATTACGGATTTTGGTTCGCACCCGAATTTGAGATTCTTCGCTCAATGATCGATCAGACACAGGAAACGGTTAATGGCGACGTCCGTCTTAAATTATATAAAGGAAACGTTACCGTAACCGGCCGCCGATCACCGAACTCACTTTACAGAGAGCGCGTTGTCACGTTTGAAGATGACGCGGGCGCATACGACCAGCACGATGCGGAAGGATTTATCAAACTTCAGGCGTTGCGGCTGAGGTTGAGGAATATGGAATAAGCAACTAAAGGTGCTAATCATTGGACTAATCAAATATTTCTTTTGATCTCCCTTGCGTGTTCGCTTGGGTCTGCCTTCTACATTTTCTTTTATCGATTAGAGGGGTCTGTCTCAAATCTCTGCTATTTCTTGGTTTTTCGTGTTTTTTCATTATAATTAATGGATTATGAGTGAAACCGCCACCCTCTCAACGATAATTGATGCAGGTGTTAAGAATGCCGTTATTGAGTTTTGTAAAAGGCGTGGAATAAAGGTGCGCTATTTGGTCGAGCAGGCGTTGATCGAGCAGCTTGAAGATGAGATCGATCTCGACGCATTTCGTTCTCGCCGTACTGAAGAGACCGTGCCTCTTGAAGAGATACT
Organism: Acidobacteriota bacterium; assembly: GCA_039934155.1. Lineage (GTDB taxonomy): Bacteria > Acidobacteriota > Blastocatellia > Pyrinomonadales > Pyrinomonadaceae > OLB17. Next base: position 7,156 of record JBDTMQ010000137.1, read on the forward strand.
TTCTAACCTATCAAAAATGAAAAAACCGAAGTAATGGCCGAATACACTGTCGAGTTTGTTCGAAGCGCGAGAAAGGAGTTTGAAAAATTGCCTGGCCGCACCCGAGATAAGATCGTCGCGGCCCTTAAGCTGCTCGCGGTCGATCCATATTCCGAGTTATTAAAGGTCAAGAAGTTGAAAGGAGCGGAAGATCTCTTTCGCATCAGGGTAGGCGACCACCGTGTTGTCTATGAAATTCGCAGTGCAAGGTTGGTGGTCATTGTTATTAAGATCGGCCATCGACGCGAGATATATCGGAAATAGGAATGAACTGCTT
>JBDTMQ010000138.1:0-8575 GCA_039934155.1 Acidobacteriota bacterium
CGATCGGTGAAATTTTATCTGATCCCGGTTCCGAAGACGAAACAGGTATGGTCCCGGACCTTTCGGAAACCGAAAAGATAAAGAGTACGGCCGCGTCGGTATCTGGCTCCGGGTCCGCGATCACTAGCCCTTTGAAACGAGAGCGAGGGCGTCCGATCGTGCGCGTTTCGCTCGAGAGACTGGACGATCTGGTTCGAATAGTTCGCGAGATCGTCGTTAGTCGGTCGGCGATTGAACAGAGGCTTTTCGACTTTGATCAACAGATAGATGACCTCCATAACAGCACACGCCGACTGCAGGATATCTGCGCCAAGATGGAGATCGACTTTGAATCATCAATGCTGCAGAAAAGCTCTAAGACAGAACAGGAGATATCCCGTTTGGGGCGGTCTCGGCAAAACGACATTGTCGACGTCGAACTTTTCGACCCGCTCGAACTGGACCGCTACACGGATTTTCATGAAAGCACCCGTGTACTTTCTGAAACCACCTCTGATACAGCCACGATCAATGCGATGCTTGATGCGCTCAGGGAGAATTTTGATCAATTGTTTGACCGTCAGCGCCGTTTAATAGATGAAATGCAGGATCGCCTGATGCGGATCAGGATGGTGGAATTTGGAACGCTGGAAACCCGCCTTCAGCGGGTTGTTCGCGTCACCTGTGAAGAAGAGGAAAAGAAGGCGGTCGTAACCATCGAGAATGCTCTTATCGAGATAGATACACAAATCCTCGATGCCTTGATCGAACCGTTAATGCACCTGTTGAAAAATGCCATCGTCCACGGGATAGAATCTCCTGGGACGAGACGGCTGTTGGGGAAATCCGAAACCGGCTCTATCAAAATCAGTCTTGTAAATGAAGATACACACATTGTCATGACCGTCGCCGATGACGGACGCGGCATTGCCACTTTCGCATTAAAGGAAAAGGCCGTCCGAACCGGCCTGCTCGATCAATCGGTAGCAAATGCGATGAACGAAGAGGAACTTTTCGATCTGATATTTCTTCCGGGGCTAACAACCGCCAAAAAGCTCAATTTGAGCGCCGGGCGGGGTGTCGGGATGAGTATTGTGAAAGAAAGCATCGAGTCTCAAAACGGCGCAATCTCGCTAAACTCGCAGCCTCAGCAGGGTACGACATTCACTGTCAGGATGCCTTTGCCATTGGCCGTAACCACCGTCGTACTGGTAAATGCACAAGGTCGCACCTATGCGATCCCGGCTCGGCACCTTGATCATATAGACACATTCGACGGGCGGTCGCAACATCCTTCAAATGGTCCAAAGTCCGTCACCCACGACGGTGTAAACTATCGTCTTGAATTTTTGAACGTCCTTGCGGCGGTCTCATCCGACGACGGGTCCCGGAAAGAAAATAACTGTGTACTCTTTCTAAGGTCGTTGACCGACCCCTTGGCGGTAGTGGTTGACGATGTGATCCGTTCCGAAGAAATAGTCATCAAATCGCTCAGCTGTCCTCTCGACCGGATCAAAGGAATACTCGGCGCAGCCTTGCTCGGTAGCGGCGAACTTGTCCCCATCCTTGATCTGCGTGAAATGACCAGATCGCCGATCGTCAAGACCTCTCCGCCGGTTATGTCCGAGATCGAAAAGCCGCTTTCTGTATTGATCATAGACGACAGTCCCAGTGTGAGAACTATGACCGCTCGTGTCATTACAAATGCGGGTTGGAACGCCGAAACGGCGAAAGACGGAGTAGAGGCACTGGCAAAACTTAAGGAATCGAGACAGCTTCCCGACCTTATCCTCTCCGATATTGAAATGCCAAGAATGGATGGGTTTGAGTTTGTCGCTGCCCTACGCAAAAGCCCCGTTTATACGGACGTGCCCGTGATCTTTATTACGTCTCGTTCAAGTGAAAAACACCGGGAGAAAGCGTTTGCCTCCGGCGTGCAGGAGTATTTGACCAAACCTTTCAACGACCGTGAACTGACGTCAATGATCAGGAAATTATCGGTTTCGCGACAGCGGCCGGAGTCCTGATCTTATTTTGCAGGTGGTTTGCTGGGACGAATTTCTACCTTACTGGGCAATGCCCTGTCCGGCATCTCAAGCAGATCGACGACGATCTGTGCAATGTCGTTGGGACTGAGCTGCCAGGACTTGGACTCGTCTGGCTTGTCGCCGCCAAATTCCGTATTTACACTGCCCGGACAGATATAACTGACCTTGATATTGTCTTGTCTGACCTCTTGCATCAACGCTTCAGAAAACCCGTTCAAACCAAATTTCGAGGCATTATAGGCGGCCATCCGAGGATGGGCGTTCTGACCAGCTAGCGATGAAATATTAAGAATATATCCGCCGCCTCTTTCCTTCATGATCGGTATCGCATACCGAGAGGCATAAAATGCGCCAAACAAATTCGTCTCGAGCGTCTGGCGAAATTCCTCACCTGTCGTTTCTTCAACTGACTTGCCAAAATATCCGATCCCGGCATTATTGACCAAAATATCGAGCCCGCCAAAACGCCTGACGCACTCTTCGATCAAAATACGAACCTGTTCTTCGCTCCGCACATCACAGATCTCGCCATCGACCGCACCATTCGGGCCCATTATTCTGAGCGCTTCATTAATACTGCCCCGGCTACGCGCGCAAATAAATACTTTGGCGCCGTCGGAGGCGAGAGCCTTTGCTATCGCAAAACCGATGCCTTTCGTCGCTCCGGTAACGAGCGCTACTTTTCCCTTTAATTCCACTAATTATTTCCGCTCGGGTCTGAAATCTTTTAACTGCTGATTTTTTGCGAACTTGATCTTCGGTGGATCAATCCGCTGAAGCTCGCGCCAAACCAACGTGATCCCTTGATATTCATCCCGCGATAAGACCCGAAAGATTATCAATAGATCGACTCGTTTATCGTACGCCAAACTATGGAACATCATTTCGTCCATCGACGTCTCGTCGCTTATTGGCGGTAATCCATTTTCAAGTCGGTAACCGATGAACCGAAGTGCGTACGTATGCTGCTCGGTCGGCCTCAGGCGGTCAGAATAGAGATATCCGCCGGAACTTACGCCAGTATGAAAATTCCGGGCTTGTGACGCGGCATCCTTAACATTCACAACGGGTTGATATTCAGTCAGGAATTTCAGGGCAGGATGCTGGCCGGTGATATTTTCGATCGGTTCATCCCCGAGCGATGTTAAGATACCCTGCGAAAAAAAACTGTCACTCGAAAGCTCGTCGTTCGCAAATTTGACGTCGTGATAAATGTTGTCGGCGTAAGAATTTGTCCGAAACTTAAATGCCGAACTTAACGGCACAAATCGCTCGCAGTCAGCCGAAACCCGGATCACATTTTTTGAAATGCAACCCAGGTCAGGAAAGAGTTTTATCAGACCGGAATTGGGCAATTTCAAAAACTCTGAATAACGTGACGCGTCGTCTGATGAAACTCGCCGCAGCCGAAGTACACGTGCCTTTGCTTCGCCTAACAAAGTCGGTTCAGGAGCTAATACTCTGGCTTTCCGATTTGCGATCCGAAGCTGTTGTTCAAGCAAATGCAGATCACTCATCCGCCGCTGCACATCGAGCTCGTTTCGTCGCCGCTGCTGCTCTTCACGTGCGAGATCCGCAGGACTCGGTCCAACCTGGCCGGCCACGTTGCAAACGCCAAGAAATACGATGATCGCAAGAAATACTCGGCCGCGCATGTTAACTTAAGTCTCCAATTTTATATCAGATCACCTGACCTCAGCTCAGAGTTTTGACTTTAATATTTCATTTACCAATTTAGGATTCGCGCGCCCTTGCGACGCTTTCATTACTTGTCCGACAAAAAAACCGAAAAGCTTTTCGTTGCCGCTCCTATATGCCTGAACCTGCGATTCATTTTCGGCAATGACCTCACCTACAAAGCGTTCGATTTCAGCGGGATCTGAAACCTGCTGAAATCCTTTTTCCTCGATGACTTCAGCGGCCGGTTTGCCCGAAGCAAACATTTCAGCCAGGACCTCTTTTCCCTGATTATTATTGATCGAACCCGACTCGACCAGCTTTATCAATTCGGCAAGATCTTCGGCCGTTGTTAAGCTCTCGTCGACGGTTTTGCCTGACCTGTTCACTTCTCGTGTCAGTTCGCCAAGGATCCAGTTGGACGCGAGTTTTGGATTCGCCGTTAACCGTGCGGTCGTTTCAAAATATTCTGCCAGTCCGCGGTTCGCAACAAGCTGAGACGCATCGGCGAATGTCAGTCCGTATACGTCGATAAACCGGCTTAGAATATTGTCCGGAAGTTCGGGCATAGTCCGCTTGACCGCTTCGATAAAATCGGCAGGTACGTGCAGAGGCTGAAGGTCGGGTTCGGGAAAGTATCTGTAATCGTGTGCATCTTCTTTTGATCGCATCACGCGCGTACAGGCATCTTTTTCATCCCACAGACGCGTTTCCTGCCTGACCGCCTCGCCGGATTCATGCGCCGTGACCTGTCGATCGATCTCAAATTCGATCGCTTTTTGCATGAATCGGACAGAATTTAGATTTTTCAATTCTACCTTGTTGTTAAATGTCGATTCGCCGACCTTTCTAACCGAAACGTTCGCTTCGCATCGAAGATTTCCTTTTTCCATGTCAGCGTAGCTTGCTCCGACCCATTGCAAAACACGGCGTACATGGTTGACGTAGTCATATGCCTGCCAGGAAGTTCGAAAGTCAGGTGCCGTAACGATCTCGCCCAAGGGCGTACCCGCACGATTAAGGTCGACATATGAATATCTATCCACGTCCGGCAGTCCCTCATGGACGTTTTTCCCCGCATCTTCTTCCAGATGCATTCTCTCGATCCGGATCGTAAACGGCCGCCAATCCGAGGCGTGACCCTGCTCGTCCCTTTCCGAGGTCAGGATCGTAAGCGAGCCTTTTGCCGAAAACGGTTTGTCGTATTGCGAGATCTGATAACCTTTCGGTAGATCGGGATAGAAGTAATTCTTGCGGGCAAAGATCGAGGTTTCCTGAATCTCCAGCCCAAGCGACAGAGCGGCACGGGCGGCAAGGTCGACCACGTGAGCGTTCAAAACCGGCAAGGCCCCGGGTAGTCCCAGACAAACCGGGCATGTATTAGAATTCGGCTCGCGCCCGGTTTTCACGGCACAGCCGCAAAATATCTTCGTATTCGTTGCAAGCTGTGCATGGATCTCCATGCCGATCACAGCCTCCCAACCTTGTTTCATAACCTATTGCTGACCTCGACATGCGGCCAAAAAAGTATGGACCGAGCGTCTGTCTTAACGGTATTTGTCGATCTTCTCAGAGACCTCTAGTGTCGGCCGCGACCGAAGCCGCCAAACCGACCCGACCGGATAACACCTCTGAACGTGCCGAAGCCATTTGTGCCGGCAGGAACAACTCCGACAGGTGTAATACGCATCAGGGGAAAACCGGTGACGGGCAAAAGCCTGTTCTTTTGACCACGGATCGGGACAACAGACCTGCTCCTAAAACCGGTTCGATACGGCCAAAATGAAGATCCGCCATAATAACCCGGATAGACACCGCCTTGATAAATTTCAGGATATCCAATGCTATTTACGAAATTTTCCCGTCTCTGCTCCATTTCAAGCCGCGAGCGTTCGAGTTCGTTACGCTCTTTTTCGAGTCGCGCCTGTCTCAACTGTTCGGCTAGTGCAAGTCTTTCATCGGAATCCTTCTGGTTTCGAGCAGCAAGGTCTTCCGGCGAAGGCATTCCGTATGCCGCATAATTATTGCGGTAATCTCTCTCGGCATCGAGCCGTTTCTGCTTGAACTTCTCCAGTTCGACATTTGTTACAGTACGTCCGGGTGATGTCCGGCGCACTTGTCCGTCTGATACCGCTACGAAGAACAGCACGATACTCGCGATGATCGCGATATTTTTCATCTCATCACCTCCGTTTGTCAAATAGTAGCACGTTGACGAACGGAGGCAGAAGAAAATACGCGGACATGCAGCCTACCTAAAAGCTGAATCCAAGCCCGATTCGTGCCGTTCTGCCAACAGTTCGAAATCCATTCTCAAAATATTTATCACCAAAAACATTCTCGATAGTACCGTGGATGACAAATTTTGCCGTGTCTCTAAACATCGGATGTTCGTATCTCGCGGTAATATCGCCCCTTTTTGAACCTTTGAACCTATAAAGGAGATAGCCCTGAGTGTCGTCGGTAAAAAAGAAGAACGGAAATAAGTATGAGCTGGTTGCCGTCAGATCGAACGTAAGCGCCAGACGCGAAGCGATCCGCTGTGTGATCGCCGCGGTCACCTGATGCGACGGAATCCCCGGTGACGCGGCTAGCGCCGGATTCAGAGGATTTCGTTCGTCACTGTTAGTAAAAGTGTATGATCCAAAAACGCTGGTAGAATTGCTCGGCCGGAATTCAATACTTGTTTCGAGTCCGCGGGAAACACGGCCCTTTGTATTGTAATAGCCGACGAATCGGCCCAACGGATCATCCTTTGGCAGGCACACCGATAAACATAAAGCGAAATCGATCGCCGTGATCACGTCTGTGTAAAAATAAACAGCCGATATCTTCCCTTTTGCGCCAAGGAATGATTGATCGATCCCTGCGTCAAAGGCGGCTGTTCGTTCCGGCTTCAGATTTGGGTCACCCGAGCTCGAGAAAGACCCAAAAAAGTATGAGCTTCCAAAGCGTTCATACAGTGACGGAACGCGATATCCGTTACCTGCGTGAACGCGAAGTTTCGTCATCGTGCGGCTAAAAAAGTATGAGACCGATGCATCGCCGGTATACGCTGACGGCGGGTCTTTGAACTCGCGGCCGGAATAGGTTGGATTCTCGGTTGGCGTGAAACGTGGCGTCCCTAACCTGAACGTCTGAAACCTGAAACCGCCCGCGATCTGTAGCTTTCTGTCAGCCAGACTTAAAACGTCCTGGACATAGAACGTATTCCCTCGCTGATCTACGCGTGCCGAAAAATTCTGTGTCGGATCAAGCGTTATGTTCTCGTTTCTGAACTTCTCGAACTCATATTCAAAACCTGCTGTTATCTGTTGGGTTTCACCGGGCGTCCAGTCGAAATGGGCATTCGCCGTATGGATCTGCCCCGCAAATATATTCTTCTCGTCACCGCCGCTGAACGGCTGGAAGCCAACGCCGAGAACGCCGTTAGTATTATTTCGCGAAGTTCGGAGGCCTTGATAATAGGCCTGCAAACTCAATTGAGAATTAAAAGTATGGGAAAAAACCACCTGGCCCTGAAATGCTCGTGAACGCTGGGAATTGTCAGGATCGTTGACGTCGGGAATAAAGTTTGCCGGCCCCGGGTCAAGCTGGTCGACAGGCGTTCCGCTGAGATACCGGTCGATCTCTGAAGGCGCGAGCGGAATGGCTTTGACCGGATCAGCGTCAGATGCGGGTATCGGCCCAACGATTTGCGGATTCGTATTCAGTTTTACAAATGCATCCGAAACAAAGAACCGTACGGACAAGTTAGTTCTACGACCCGGTGAAAACTCCAGCCGGTTCTGAAAGTTCGTATTATGAGCGTCGTCATCACCGTCGATGCCCTTGTTGTAAAGCGTCCTGGAAACTCCAAGGTTGAACCCGAATTTTCCATTGCTGGTGCCATCCGAGAGATTTGCTCGATAGCGCTGAAGTCCGAGACCGCCCCATGCCCCCGATAATTGACCGTGAAAGCCTGATTGTGGCAAAGGAGTAACGAAATTTACCGTTCCAGCGATCGCATTCGTGCCGTAGAGAGACGACCCGGGACCGCGCAATGCTTCCACGCGATTAACGCTCGTTAACGTTATGTCTGACAAAAATGACCCTGTATCGCCGGTTATTGCCGAAGCGTCGCGAAACCTGATCCCGTCCATCAAAACTGCCGTATCAGAATTGCGCATGCCGCGGGCCTTTATTGAAGACGTTCGACCGAATCCACCCAGCTGCTGAACCCGAAATCCGGGGACTGTGCGCAAACTGTCCACCAAACTCAGATCGGCCCGTTCGCGCATCTCCTGGCCGCTGATAGTATTTACGCTCTTTGAAACCTGGTTGACCGACTGCGGGAGATCGGCCGCGATCGTAACTACCTCGTTGATCGGAAACTGAGAACTGAGCAATTCATATGCAGCCATCGTTAGATCCAGATCCACACCTGTCGGGTCGATTCCTTCGACGGCGAGAACGGCAACCGCGGTTCCCTTTCCCTTTTCACCCTCGGCAATAACTCTGTATTGACCTGGCGTTAAACCTGTAAATTCAAAAGCTCCATTCGAGTCTGATGCAGTCAATACGGGCGCCGCACCTCGAACGTTTATGTTAAGAGCCTGAACGGTAGCATTCTGCACCGTTCTCCCGTTCTGTCTGACGACGCCAGCGATCCTTCCGGCTGATTGGCCCATAGCGGCGACCGAAGTAGGGAGCATTATTCCAAAAAATATTATCGCTTTCATTCCTTCTCCTGTTCTGCCCACACGCAGAATGGTTGTAAAGTCTCTTGAGCGAGAAAATGTTCCCGGCTTTTGATCGCTCGATCTTGCTTTTGCGATCGGTTACGGTTGCGTGGGCAGCATTGGGTTTTAACCAATTTCCATCTCCTCGTT
>JBDTMQ010000139.1:0-9062 GCA_039934155.1 Acidobacteriota bacterium
GGCAATGCCCTGTTCCATAAAGTCCATCAGCCGCCCGGGTGTTGCGATCAGAACATCGACGCCGCGGCGCAATGCCTCGGTCTGGGCCTTATAACCAGCACCGCCGATAATGGAAGCACACTTAATGCCCTTTGGGGCAAAGTCGCGGCAGGCCGCGTCGATCTGATTTGCAAGTTCACGCGTCGGTGCAAGCACCAGCACCTTGGTTCCCGGCCGCTTTTTAGCTTCCGATAACCGTTGAAGTATGGGCAGCATAAAGGCTGCCGTTTTGCCAGTGCCGGTCTCGGCCGTGGCGATTATGTCCTGTCCGTCCAATACGACGGGGATAGCCTGTTTTTGTACGGGTGTAGGCTCGGTAAACCCCAGTTGCTCGCATCTATCCGTGAAAAACGGCTGCAAGCCAAGATCTTTGAAATTCATTTAATGTTATCTTTATTCTTACTCTCGATCATTTAAGGTCTGACGCCGCCGCCGCGTATGTCACGGACGTCGAGCGTCAAGGCCATTTTTCGCAAAACGACCCGCGCTTTTCTAAAAGCGCAAAGGACTAAAAATCGATCGATGTTTTTTTTAAGAAGATACTAACGGTGGGTTAGGTTTCGGTGTAACGGTTGCAGCGAATGACCAACGTTCGAAGGCCCGATTATTATTCCGAGCCGCTTCTGACAGTGTTTTAACGTGTCCGCATCCTGTTCAATCCATTACGCCTCAACAATTGATGCGTTACCGTCGGTAAATGAGATACGGAATTACCAAACTATTAAGAGTACATCACTTGCCGCCGGGTTGCAAGCGATCTTTGGCTGCTCGGCGGCAGCCCGACGCGATCGGCTAGTTTTTCACCAGGTCCAAGTTCGCGAAATGAAACTCGCTCCGGAGTGATCTTACGAGGTTTTTGTGCCGATCAGCCGTGAGACACTTTGCCTCCAATCTCTCGGGCCAAACCTTGTAAATGCATTAGTTAGCTTGTCCCTTAGGCCGAAGTGTCTCAGAGTGTCTCACCCCTGTCTTACAGGTAGTTTGAGCAACCCAAATTACTGTAAATACAGGAGTTATCTCAAAATATCCACCTTAGATCTGCCAATTTAAAAACAAATAATGAGACAGGGCTCGAAACGGCCGATCTTAGCGACCCTCTCACCCGCCGCTTTCTAGTTTCATTCAGTTTTCAAACATCCAAAAACGCCGTCAAGATATTACACTTATGTTGCACAGATGTCAGTATATTTTATCTATGCAACACAAGGTGACCCCGGCTCATCAGATAGTAGGCAGTCGGCAGTAGCGGATAAGGGAAGTTCGCAGATCGGAAAACCGCAATCTCTAATCTGCAACACAATTTCAACGAGCTCCGCCGGCGAATTCGAGAAAAGCTATGCTTTTCCGGTCGGGATCAACATAATAATGCGGCTATGCCGTCCGTCAGGCTGCGTGAGACGGCGGCGCAGCCGCGAAGGTATTTCGGGCCCTCTCGGTGAAGATCAGCTTCACCGCAAATCAAGCGGCACAGCCGCGAAGGGTCGCTGGCCTGACACCGATTTCATATTATTTCGCATGCAAGCGCTGCGGCGTTGGCGATCATTTAAACGGATCGCGGATGATCCATGTCCGACATCCCTTCACCACGCGTGATTCTTTAGTTAAGCGCGGAGATAGGTATGTGATGTAAACCGGTTCCAGCCTTTTTTGGTTTTTGATTCGACCGCCCATTTGACAGTTTCGTCCTCGCCCGGCCAGTAGATCATCCGCGCGAGTCCGGCGGGCATTTGGGCTTCGAACGCAATGGCTTCGTCGTGAACATCGGTTCCGTCGGTTAACCGTCCTTCGGATCTTCTCCCATCCGATGTAAACGACCAGAACGCCGGTTTGCTGTCATCCCCGATGCCGTAAACAGCGTGTTCGATGTAATGTTTCCCACCGAAGTCCCAGTCGGCCTCGAGCGTGATCCATTTACCCTGGCCGCCCATTTTGGCAAATGTCCGCGTACACCTGGCTTCGCCCATCGGCGTCCCGGCTTCGGCGATCCAGGTGCCTAACAGCGGTTCGATAAAGCCGAGCTTTCCACGTCCTTTTTTCCAGATCGGTTTCATAATTTATTACGATGATTCGACCGGCCGCCCGCGAAATATTAGTGTGGTCCGCCACACGTTTTTTCGATCCTCACGGCTCGTTTTTCTTTCCCTCGTCCAAGATCCTGGATGGCGTCACTTTTGCCGGCTGAGCCATTCGCGGGCGACGTCGCGAGGAGCTTTTTTTCCGCCGTCGACGTCGAAATTCATTTGCCGCATCTGGTCGATGGTGATCGCGTTGTTCAGTTTTTCGAATGCGGCCGTGAGCGTATCGGCGACGTCAGACCGTGCAATAAAGACAGCCTGATATGGCGGAAAATAATGTCTGTCATCATCGAGCTGAAAAAGGTCGAGGGCCGGGATAAGCCCATCGGTCGAGGCCCCGGCGACGATATCGAGCTCGCCGGCCGCGAGAGCCCGGTCGATCAGCGAGAGGTCCATTTCGCGGGGCTGTTTATCGAATCTGATGCCGTAAGCCTTGATAAATCCCGGATAGCCGTCAGCACGCGACATAAAATCCTGACCAAAACCGGCCTGCCACCCACGCATCAGCGGAACGGCGTCAGATATGGTCCTGAGGTTGTTGCGGCGAGCGAAATCGCCGCGAATGAGGATCGCAAAATCATTCGCAAACCCGAGCGGCGGGCTGACCGCGAGGCCAAATTTTTCGGCATATTCGGTGCGTGTCTGCTCGTAAACCGCGAGCGGATCGGTCAGAGTCGGATGTTTGAGAATTGCGGTATAGGCCGTGCCCGTGTATTCGGGATAAACATCGATCTGTTTAGAGAGGAGAGCGTCGTGCGGCAGATTGCCGCCGAGCTCGAACTGGCGTTCGACCGCGATGCCGCGGCTTTCGAGCATCTGGGCCAGAATTTCGGCGAGGATCACCGACTCGGTAAAATCTTTTGACCCGACGACGATCCGCTTGCCGCCGTTATCGGCAACACTTGCCGATCCCGAAAAAGATCCCACCGCTACTATGGCCGCCAGCGCAGCGAATGCGACACCCGCGAACACTTTACGTCTCAAAGCATATGCCCGCTCACCGATCTGAAACACCTTTTCAAGCTGATCGAGCGCGAGATCGCAGCTCAGAGCGAGCAGTGCAGAGGCGAGCGCTCCGGCTAGCAGCAGGTTGTTGTCATTTTGCCTGAGCCCGCGAAATATATAAGTGCCGAGGCCGCCGGCACCGACCGCCGCGGCGACCGTCGCGACGCCGACCGAGATCACCACTGCGACGCGAATGCCCGTCATGATGACAGGCGCAGCCAGCGGCAGCTCGACCATTTTCAGACGCTGCCAGCCGGTCATTCCCATCGCCGACGCGGCCTCGGTGACCTTTGGATCAAGACCAAGGATACCGGTGACGGTGTTGCGAATGATCGGCAGCAGTGCGTACAGCGCAAGGGCGATGATCGCTGTCCGGGCGCCGATGCCTCCGATGAATGGGATCGGGATCAGCAGGCCGAAAAGGGCGAGACTCGGCACGGTCTGCATAATATTCGCAAAGCCGAGGACCGGCGCACGCAGCGATCTGACCCGGGTCAGCAGAACGCCGAGCGGAACACCTATCAGCACGGCCGCACCGGTCGAGATCAGCACCAGCAGAATATGCTCGCGCGTCAACGCAAGCAGCTCAGGCCAGTTTTGATAAAGGAATTGGAGAAGACCCATGTTGATCAAGAGGTCTGTTATCACTGAACGATCGCGACCGTCGGACACCGTCGGCCAAACGTTGTCGGTCACACGGTACTAGCTCTTTTTCGGAAAGGTCGGAATGAAATGCGGTGTAACGCGACTCTTTGTCTTTTGCTCGAAGGCGTAAGCGTATTTGATAAGCTGCGGTTCGGTGTAAGGCAGCCCGTAAAACGCCATGCCGGTCGCGGTATTTTCGCGAAGCCCGAGCGGGACGGTGATGTACGGATAACCGGCGACCGCCGCGATCGACCACGAAGCGCCGCTGGTCGGGCCGACCAGCGCGTCCAGCTTGTCCTTTGCCATAAGAGCGTCGATGCCGTCATCGCGCGTCGCCTTTTTTATCTTGGCGAGAGCGTCGATATAGGCCTTTTCGGTCAGACCGCCCTTTGCCTGTGCCTGAGTGAAAAGCTCCTGGCCAAACTTTACAAGCTCGCGGTCCTTATTCTCATCGTTAAATTTGATCAGGTCTTCGAGCGTTGCGTATTTGGCGCCGCGGGCGGCGAGGTATTTATTGAGGTCGGTCTTGAATTCGTAAAGCAGAACGTCGGTCCTTTCGGTCGAGATCTTGCTGTAGTCGGGTGCAAATGTGGTATCGACCAGGACTGCGCCCGCATCGCGCAATGCCTCGATAAATGGCTGGAAATAGGTCTTTAATTCGGGCCGGGTCGTGAACTGCATCACAAGGCCGAGCCGGGCGCCTTTGAGACCGCCGGCGTCGAGAAATTTCGTGTAATCTTTGGCTGCCATTTTGTCAGCCTGAACGGTCGACGGGTCCATTTTGTCGCGGCCGGCGATCGCGCCGAGCATGACAGCGGCATCGGCGACGGTGCGTGCCATCGGTCCGGCGGTGTCCTGTGTGTGAGCGATGGGAATGATGCCGCTGCGCGAGACGAGGCCTAGTGTGGGCTTGATGCCGACGACGCCGTTGGTCAGCGCGGGGCAAATTATCGAGCCGTTGGTCTCGGTGCCGATCGCGGCCGCCGACAGATTTGCCGAGACGGCGACGCCCGAACCCGAGCTTGAACCGCACGGATTCTGGTCGAGATAATATGGATTATTGGTCTGCAGACCGCGGCCCGACCATCCGCTGATCGAACGGTTACCGCGAAAATTGGCCCACTCGCTGAGATTCGTTTTGCCGATGATGACAGCGCCCGCTTTTCTAAGCTGCTGTACGACAAAAGCGTCGCGTTTCGGCGTCGGCGCGTCGACAAGCGCGAGCGAGCCGGCAGTGGTCAGCATTTTGTCGGCGGTGTCGATATTGTCTTTTATCAATACCGGAATGCCGTGCAGCATCGAGCGGACCTTGCCGCGACGGCGTTCTCTATCGAGGCTGTCAGCGATGGCCAAGGCATCGGGATTTATTTCAAGCACCGAATTCGTTTTGATGTCGACCGTCTTGATGCGGGCGATGTACATCTCGGTCAGGCGGCGGGATGTCATCTGGCCGGCGCGCAGTTTGGCTTGAAGCTCGCTTATCGTCGCTTCGACCAGTTCCGGATAAGGATCGCCGACATCACTGCTGACGATCCCGGAACCTTTTGCTTTTTGCAGCATAGCTATCGATGAAAGTCCGGCCGCGCCGGCGATCAAAAATTCGCGTCGGTTCTGTTTCTTGCTCATTTGTTTACACAGTTCGGGCACATTGTAGCAAAATCGGTCCGGCTACGCGGCTATGGCGATCGTCTCGAGATAGGCTGAGGCCAACGGGTGTTTTGAGGCGGCAAAGCCAGCCGGGGTTTCGATCAAAACTATACGGCCCTTGTCCATAAGCGCGATGCGTGAACCGAGTAGCTTCGCTTCGTGCAGGTCATGTGTCACAAAAACGGCCGTTTTTCCCAGCTCGCGGACGAGCCGTGCAAATTCTTTTTGCAGGCCGGCGCGCGTGATCGCATCGAGCGCTCCGAAAGGCTCGTCGAGCAGCAGGATATCGGGATCGGCGGCAAGAGCTCGGGCGACGCCGACACGCTGGCGCTGGCCGCCCGACAACTCGTGCGGAAATCGGGCCGCGAACCGGGCAGGTTCGAGGCCGACCATTCCCAGAAGTTCGCCCGTGCGCGCCGTTGTACGCCCGCGCTCCCATCCGTTGAGCCGCGGCACCAGCCCGACATTTTCGGCGGCAGTGAAATGCGGGAAAAGGCCGCCCTCCTGCATGACATATCCGATCTTTCGGCGGAGCTCGATCGGGTCCCAATCGGTGGCCGGCCGGCCGCTGACCAAAACGCCGCCCGAGGTCGGCTCGATCAGACGGTTGATCAGTTTCAGCGTCGTCGTTTTGCCGCAGCCCGATTCGCCGAGCAGGATCAGCACCTCGCCGTTCTCAACGCTCAGGTCGATGCCGCGAATTATCTCGACACCGCCGGCCTCAAATCCGACGTTCCTGAATTCGATGATCGGGTCGTCCTGGTCGTTCATAAGCTGCGTCGTAAAAGAATACAGTCTTTTGCGGGATCAGAATAGTTTATCCTGATTCTCTGATGAATCGTAGCGTTTCGCGGACGGTCTTTGACCGTCGTCGATGGACGTGTGCATCAGGCCCTTGCGAACGTGCGGGCTTCTGCGTGGTGTCCGATTTTGCATCACTTGAGTTCGTGGCAGGATTTTTGCAAGATTGAATATACAGCACGTTCACACTTTTATGTTCAGCCGTATCTCAAAATTGTTTCTCATACTCGGCGCGATCTTCCTCGTAACGGGTTCGGTCGAGGCGCAAAGGCTTTCGACGCTGCAGGCCGAAAAGCTCTTGTCCGGCATGGGTTACTGGCTGACCAGAGCAGACGGCCGGGCCGATGCTTCGACTCGTCACGCGATAATGGCCTTTCAAAAGGTCGAAGGGCTGAAGAGAACGGGAACGCTCGATGCTTCAACTGCACGGGCGTTGCTGACAGCGTCGCGGCCTCAGCCAAAGTATACCGGCGACCGTCACATCGAGGTAGATATCACGCGCCAGGTTTTGTTCGTGGTCGATGCCGACGGGCGAGTTACCCATATTCTGCCGGTTTCGAGCGGCAGCGGAAAGAAATACTTCGATCAGGGAATGTGGCAGACCGCCCGCACGCCCCGTGGCGCCATGAATATCGGAGCCAAGATCAATGGCGTTCGCCGAGCTCCGCTCGGCAACCTCTATTATCCGATGTATTTCGCTGGTGGTGTCGCCATTCACGGCAGTAATTCGATCCCCGCGACGCCGCAAAGCCACGGCTGTGTCCGTATCCCGCGTTTTGCCGACAAGGCGCTTTTCAAAATGATCCCGCTCGACACTCTCGTCTACGTTTACGATTAATTTCCCGGCTGGTAAAATTTCCCGCAAACTGTCTTGTATTAAGAGTTTATTACCTTCTTGATCCGTTTTTACGGGTCAATACGCGTATACGGTGAAATGATGCAAAAACGCCCCGAGTAATGCGTCAATTCAACGAGCCGGATACAAGGCCAAGATGAGAATCGGAATGAACTCAATTTATATGAAGGCGATCATAAAATTCAATGCTTTTTTAACAGGATCAGTTCTGATTTTTGCTATTGGGGCCAGCGGCGCATTTGCGGCAGCCGGCGATGCAACAAAGAGCGAACAGAGTGCCGCGGCCGTCAGCGAAGCAGAACGGCTATTGGCGGACATGGGCTATTGGATAGCAAAGGTTGACGGGGTTCGCGACGATTCTACACGACAGGCGATACTTGCCTTTCAAAAGGTCGAGGGCCTGAAACGGACCGGAATATTGAATCCACAGGTCCTGGAATCGATCCGCACGGCATCCCGGCCGGACGCTAAATTCGCCGGCGAGGCCCACGTCGAGATCGACATAACCCGCCAGATCATTCTATTGGTAGACGATGCGGGAACAGTGACGAATATCCTGTCGACATCGACCGGCAGCGGCGAGCGTTATTTTAGCGAGGGCAAATGGCAGAAGGCCTATACGCCGCTCGGTACCTTTAAGATCACGCGGCAGATAAAGGGTGTGCGGAAAGCACCGCTCGGCAGCATCTATTACCCCAGTTATTTTCACGAGGGCTGGGCGATACACGGCAGCAATTCAGTTCCGGCGACACCCGCGAGCCACGGCTGTGCCCGGATCCCGCGATTTGCCGATAAACAGTTCGTCAGTATGGTTCGCGTCGGGATGACGGTCCACGTTTACAAGTAAAATAATTTGGAAAAAAATGTTTGACATCGCGTCGGCGTTCGGGTAATATGGTCATACTGAACGCGTTTAGAAAACAAGGAAGCTTGATAAATCAGTTTCCGGCTCGCAGGTTGCCATTTTGCAAAATCCGGCTCGGAAAGTAGCAATTGGAGTTACGATCAGCGGGAACACTCGTGAGAGTCTTGTCGGCGCTTTGCTCTTGACTCGATAAAGGGTAATTAAGAAAGAAATGAATAAGGCCTGTTACCCGCGCGGAACAGGCCTTTTTCTCGTCTCTTTATCAGCGTTTCAGCCACCCCTGGCGAATGGCCATTTGTTCGGCCGTCGGTGTCTGAGCTGCGACGAGGCTGTAGGACTCAAATTGCCGCGAGCCGGTCTTAACGGTCACGTCCATCACCGGCTGATCGCCCCGTTTGACCTTTAGTTTTACGTCATGGCCGGCCAGATCGTCCGGCTCGGCACGGTAAACATCGACCCCGTTATAACTCATAACGATATCGCCGACATGCAGTCCGGCCTCGGCCGCTGGCGTTTCGGGCCGGATGTAATTGATCACAAATCCGCCGTTGCGGACGCGGCCTGCCCATCCAAAGACAGCGGTCGTGTGTTTCGTCTTTTCGATCCGGTAGCCCGCGTAACCAAAAATACGGTCGAAATCGGGGATTTCGGTCCCGTAAATATAACGGTCAAAAAATTCGGCGTAGTCCTGTTTGGTCAGCTGTTTGATGACGGCGACCATATCATCGATGGTAAACCCACGGCCGCGCTGATAGTTTTCGCGATATAGCGTGCGAAGAACGTCGTCGAGCGAGGCTTTCCCGCCGCTGTCGTGCCGGATCGAAAGATCGAGCAGCGCGCCCAGATTCTGTCCCTGTGTGTAATACGAGATGCCGAATGCGACCGGAGTATCATAGCCGACCCACGTCGATACCGAGGCGTTGGCGGGCGAGACGTAATTTCGCACCTCGTTACCCTCGACGCCGGAGGCGGCACCGGCCACACGCGCTAAAAACGCTTTTTCGTCCATCAGTCCGGCCCGATAGACGCTCAAAGCGCCGTAATAATTCGTAAAACCTTCAGAGAACCAAAGAAGCGGCGTTTCGTTTTCACGCGAATAGTCATACGGCCACATTTCGGCGGGCCGAAT
>JBDTMQ010000140.1:0-2580 GCA_039934155.1 Acidobacteriota bacterium
ACGCGCGGTCGATTTGCACGCTGGAAATCTCGTTGCTCAGGGCGAGCACCCTTTTTTGATCGATTGTGAAACGTTTCTTCACCGGGAGACTGATGTTCCGAAATTAGCCCGATGGGGTACGCGCCCGCTGACGCGAACGGGTCTTTTGCCTGCTGAAGCGACTAACGGCCATTCTGAAGACAGTATCAGCGCCTTCGGGAGGAGATCTCCAGGCCCTCATCTCCATCGGTGGCGCGGCCGAACGAGGTGCGCTAGCGATCATCTTGAAGATTTTTTAGCAGGATTCGAATTCATGCATCGAATGAGCAAAAAGGTAGATTATGGTAGGATTTCTGAGGAGCTATTTCCCAAGCATTCCAGGATCATTTTTCGTCCCACCACTTATTATCATTTCATTTATGACAACTCCTTAGTTCCAGGAAAACTCTTGAACGGCTTTGATAGAAGCCTTTATCTACACGCTGGCTGTCATAGCAGCTTGCTGAATGGTTCTCACATCCAACGTGAGGTAGAGGCTCTAGCCGACGGGGACATACCTTACTTCAAAGGCCGGAAGTCCAAGCCAAGGAAGCCTCTTTCGCAGGCGACGTTCGGTTGTCTCACCAAGCGGATTCAAAAACTGCTTAGTGACAAATCCCCCTACTGTGGATCGGCCGGCAGCTGCGGATAGAGGTGCCAAGAGCAATTCCAAACTGCCTTCGCCTCAAAATCTTCTTCATCCCCAAGCTTCCCCTCCTTGGGCAAAATAATAGTTACAACTTTGGAATTCTCGGCGACGTTGTTTTCCATTATAAAGACTTCCACATCGTCTGGAATTCGATCGAATTTACCAGCAGCCTTCAGGGTGTCTTTCGCCGTCTGGCGATTGTCTTTACACGCCTCTCGTAGATCGTGATCGTTTTCAAGCATTTCGCAAAGCTTCCAGGTGACCTCTTTAAAAACACCGTCCGATACCATTGGCCAAGTTCTCATTCTTTTTTTCTCCTATTTGTTTTGTAGTCGTTTGTGATCGGCGACTCAAACCGCCGGAGCGATGCCACGCGTGTGGCCATCACTTCGGAAATTCCTCGATACCGGATGTCCTCACGAAGGCGGTCAAATCGCGGATCGAGACCAAGAGATCGGTAGTCAAGCCACCCAGCCGCGAATGCGCTCTTGAGATGCGCCAAGCTCGATTCAATCTGTCCTAACGACGATTCGATCGCTGCGACTCGATAAAGGATTGTGGGGTGACCAGGAGCCATCCGTAATGCTGCCTCCTCAACCCTGAGACAACGCTTTAGAAGATCCTCGCTCGCTGCGTCACCCATCTCTTGCATCGCTCGACCAATGGCAGACTGATAACTCACGGAACCATAAAATGATCCCCCTCCAGCGGGATCGTCGTTCTCTAACGGCCCATATATATGGTCGGCCTCAGTAAAATTACGCGAAAAGAATTCGACCTCTCCAGCCATTTCTCTTGCAAAGCGGTAGTCGGGATAACGGGCGACGTTCTCACTACAGATCGTTTTCGCAACCGAAAAATTACCTTGCAGCAATTTTACCCGACAAAGACCAATCCAGCCCTCCGGAGTCTCGGGATACAAATCGCTGACGCGACGGTAGTGGGCCTCGGCTTTTGTATCATCTCCTAATGCCGCCCAGCAATCGCCCGCAATGGACTCACAATCAGCCGGTCGAGAACTCCAATGACTACAAATCGCACTCCAGCGAAGGGCTAGGTCCGGTCGACCACACATTTTATCAATTAACGACAATCCAACCGATCCGTAGAGAAAGCCTCCTGCCTCCATCTCTCGAAGCGCCTCCTCGCGGGCCTGGACAAACTTACCTTGCAGAAACAAAAGGCTTTCGAGAGCTCGATGCGTAGATTCGATATCTTTGTTCAGGGCTACTGCTTCCCGCCCATACTGTTCGGCTTTTCCGATCAGGCCGGGTCTCTCTGCGCTAAGAGCAGCTCTATTAACAACTGCGATAACGAAGGCGGCGCGCGCCCTGGCAGACTTCGGCTGCACGTCGATCGCCCGAAGATAACAATCAATCGAGCGATCGATATCCGCGATCGTGCCGCGGCCGAGTAACTCATCGCCGGCACGGAGAAATTCGTTCGCCACCGGATCGACGGCCGCAGGGTCAACGGCGACGGTCCGCGGCTGACTACCACTGATGGCCGCGAAAAGCTCTTTCGCTAAAAGGCATGCGGCCTCGCTAGCTGGCGCGGAGGGATTGGTGTCAATGGCCCGGGCGAACAATGTGTCGCCTGTTTGTGCGTCCGAAAGGCGAAGGGAAATCCGACATTTATCTCCAACCCGGCGCAGGGTCCCGGTCAGCACGGTGCGCACGCCGGCTTGGCGTTCGATCTTGCGCAGGTCGGCGAGAGTGCCAGCTCCGGGCGTTGCGGCTATTCCATCCGTTTTGGCAACGACACGCGCGACACCCAGCCCGGACATCCTTGCGGCAAGCGCCTGCGCGAAAGAGTCTGCCAAGCTGCGATTGGCCTCGATGGTATCCAGGTTCAGGAAAGGCAAGACGGCGATGGAACGTGCCGCGAGTTCGTTTTCTCGCACCGTTTCTGCG
>JBDTMQ010000141.1:0-3396 GCA_039934155.1 Acidobacteriota bacterium
GATCGACCGGCGTGGCGGAAGGCGACGAAATAGCTCTGTTTACCGCAGTCAGCGGCGGATAATAATGATGGACTATTTTGAGCTTACGACCGACCCGATCGATCTGACAGCGAATTCCCGCCGTGTTGTGCCCGAGGAGTGTGGAGCCACCGTCACACTTGACGGATACGTACGGCGCTATACGCGTGGGCGCGAAACTCTGTATCTGCTTTACGAAGCGTATGATCAGATGGCGCAGAAAGAGATGGAGAAGCTCGGGGCAGCGGCGCGCGAAAATTTCGAGATCTCGAACGTCGGTATCGTTCATCGCCTCGGTCGGCTGGAGATCGGCGAGACGAGCGTCGTGATCTCGGTCGCGGCACCGCACCGCGGGGCCGCATTTGATGCCTGTCAGTGGCTTATCACCGAGCTGAAGCGGACCGTACCGATCTGGAAAAAGGAATTTTATGCCGACGGCGAGGCATGGATCGAAGGCGACCGCTCACCCTAGCCAGTAAGAAATATCTGACCCGGTCTAGAAGAACGTTTCACGGGCCGCCTCCGCCGCCCGGTCGAATTGCGCTTCCAATGCTGCATTTGTGCCGCGCAGTCCGGTGACGACCTTTTCGCCCCATTCGATATATTCTCGACGACGCTCGATCGTCCAATCCGCCGGCGGGTCATTCGTTACGTCGGTAACGTTGCTGATCTTGTCGGCGAGCTTTACGAGCTTCGCATCAGCAGACAAATGCGGAGCGTGTTGTATCTGCAGGGCTTTTCGTCTTTCTTTGGGAAGGCTTTTGTCGTCGGTCACCTCGCGTACGATGCCGGCCACTCGATCGCCAAACAGCTCGGCAATTTCTTCGTTCCGGGTTTGCGTATCTTCGACGGTGTCGTGGAGGACCGCTGCGGCGAGTATCTCGATATCCTGAATATTACCGGTTGTCGCCAGGAGATTTGCGACCTCGAGAGGATGGTTAATGTATGGCTGACCGTCTTTTCCTTTACGTGTCTGGCCGGTGTGACGCCGGGCGGCAAAGCTCGCGGCGCTGAGAAGCAATTTTAGGTTATTCATCTTTGATTGTCTCAAAAATGCCCAAAATCGCAAAGGATGGCGGGGCGGGGCGACGCCCAAATAACCCGAACGCCTAGTTTACGACCTCGATCAAAAGGGTTTGTTGTCCGAATACGATAAATTCAGACGGCGCAATGGCGATCTCGCCGACGATCGTTTGAACCGCAGGTTTTACACCGCCGGCGGCGCGGTCGTTGTTCAGGGTCGCAAGTACCGAAGGCGGCAAGTTCGGCATCTCGCTGGCACCGACGATCGCACCGTTGGTCGTGCGAAATGTCTGTGCATACAGCCGGTCTGCGATCTTGAGGCGGTTGATCGTTCTGATCAGCTCGCCCAGATCACGTGGAACGAATTGCTGCATCGACGAATTCTGCTGAATGGCGTTGCCGTCGCCGATCGTTATCGAAAGCGGCCCGGCGGGCGTCCCGGCCGGTATCGTGATCGGTATCCGCTGGACGAATACCTTTCCGGAATTTGTTCTCGCAAAAGCCTGAATCTCGACAGTTTCGCCGGCCTTGACCTGCATTCGATCGATCGTCATTTTATCGAGCTGTGCGGTCTTGCTGCCGTCGGTAGAGGTCAGGTTCAAAGTTATGCCCGAAAGGTTGGTGCCCTCAAATCTGCTGCGAAGCACGGCCGCCACGGGAGCCGAAACCGCCGAAGCGGCAAACTGCATCGCCTGCGCACCGCTGAACCGTCGGCCGACCGTTATTGGCGCCTGGCCCTTTACATCGATCTGGCCGCGGACCTCGACCATGGCGTCGCCAAGCCCGCGTTCCTGTGCGACCAGCGTATTATAGATCGCCATGTTAAGCAGCAGCGGTGTTAAAAAATCGTCATTTATCACCTCAAACGTCAATGTATCTGTCTGGCCGCGGCTTGTTTCGAAGTTTATCTTTACCGGGATGAGATTGGGCGACTGTCCGAGTTTGCCGAAAACGCCGGTAGCGCGGTCCTGCGTCATCGTACCGACCATCGAATCCGGAACAGCCAGCTTGAATGAATTGTTCATGTTCGGAATGACCGTAACAACGTGCGATTCGGACATCGGCATGTCAGAAATTCCCAGCGAGAGGAACGGGTGACCGAAAGCGTAGATCTTGTCGCCCTCGCGAAGCGTGACCGTGCCCGAAGCTGCCAGGCTGTAATCGCCGCGGGCAAGCTGCATCGAGACAGAATCGCCGCCGACCAGCGTCGACTCGTCAGCCTTTTTCATCGGAGCGATCCGGGCGGCACCGCCGACCGCAGAAACGGGCATAAGGCCGGCCTTGATCAGCTGAGGGGCATATAGATTCAAAGTTTCCTGGGAAAAACCAGTAAAAGACATCGGCGTTGCGATCGGCTGGAACGACTGGCCCGCGATCGCCATCATCAGCGAATTTGGCAAAACGTCGGCGACGATACCGTTACTACGTGCCTTTGCCGGCAGCGATGAGTCCCAACTAGTCGACGCAAGTTCGGCGAAAGAGACGGCCCTCGGTTCAGCCGTTTTTTCTTTGGCAACGCCCTGCTTCTGCTCGAATATAGCGATCATCTGCTCGATCGGCGTAATGCCGCAGATCGGTTCTTTTGAAAACGGGAAACTGTATGAGATCGCGCCGATCAACTTGCCGCCGATATAGACGGGCGAGCCCGACATTCCGGCAAAGACCGATGTCCTGTCGGCGCCTCCGCCGCTGAGACGGCCGACGATCAGGTCCTGTTTCGGGCCGATCCCGCCGGGCAGTATTCCGAGGATCTCGACACTGAATTCTTCGGGCTCGCTGCCGCGAAAGACCGTGCGGGCCGTGCCGCGCATCCCTTCCTTCAGTTCCGAAACCGGCATAAATCGCGAACTGTTGCCATTTTCGGCCGCCGATGACGAGACCGAAGCGGGCATCTGCGCGTTAGTTGTTGTTAACAGGGCGGTTATTGCGATAGTCAGAAAGATGATCCGTGCGTTTATCATTGTTAAAAAAAGTTTCCCTCGCTGCGCTGGATATGGTATCATTTTGAACGGCATATCCGAAGCCTTTTATCTCCTGTTCCCTTACGAATCCCGCAGTCACTTTTCAGTTGTATCCAACCCCTCAACTTAAGAATATGTCTAAAGCCACCCGCCTCGTCAAAAGTTTTTACAAGCTGTTATTTCCCATCGTCATCCTGCTGTTTGCGGCTGTCGCGGCATCGTCGATCTGGCTGATCCACGAGACTGCCCGTCCCTCTGCCGCCAACTATTTAGTTACGCCTGAAAAGTACGGCCAGTTGAGCGCTCGCGGAGCAAAAGTGACGGAGGAAAAATGGACCAACCGTGACGGCAGCTCCGCCCGCGGATGGCTGCTGCGAGGTGCACAGGATGCGCC
>JBDTMQ010000142.1:0-4049 GCA_039934155.1 Acidobacteriota bacterium
GCGAGACCGTCACAAAATCGATCTTGCCCTTGTATTCCGAGTCTAGTTTTACAAGCTCAGGGAATTCTTCGCGGCAAGGATCGCACCACGTTGCCCAAAAATTGATCAGTAGAGGCTTTTCTTTCGGCCGAAGCAGCTTTTCGAGGCCTGCATCGTCCAGCCGCGTCACCTTGATCGCGTAAACCGGTTCTTTAGGCGGCAGCTTCGTAAGTCCCGGACGTTTCTGAGCCTCGGCGGCCGTAAACAGCAACAGCGTGCACAGGCACAAAACGGCCGCCTTAAGCCGCTGATCATTGATCGTCATAACAAGTCTACTATTCCCCGACCCGCTTTATCGAGCAGCCGAATGCATTAGCACGCGTCTTTGCCACCGGTTTTCCTGCCAGCGACAAATCAAAAGCAGTTTTCAGATATTGCTCGGAAATGGCCTTGCCCGAGCGGTCGTTATCGATCGCTCCGTGATAGATGAGCACATTCTTGCCGTCGAAATAATATGCCTCGGGCGTTACGGTCGCGCCGACCTTATCTGCCAGCACATTGCCCTTATCGATCAAAACCGGGAACTTGTATCCGACCTCGGCAGCATTCGACTTGACCCAGTCAAGCGACTCGGTCGAATTGGAATTGATACCGATAAAATTGATCCCTTTGGCTGCGTAATCAGCGGCGATCTGGTTTATGCGCTCGTTATAACCCTTGACGACCGGACACTGTGCCGACAAAAAGACGATGACAGCGCCCTTTTTGCCTTTCAGGTCATTGAAAGTTGCGGTGCGCCCGTCGATCGTCGTCAGCGAAAAATTCTCGATCGTCGTGCCGACCACAAAATCGCTAGCCCGGCCAACATTGCCCATCAAAATGAATCCCGCCAGAGCCAAAACCGTAAGAAATATTAGGCTTTTCTTTTTCATCGATCTTCTCCTAACTAAAATGTTTCAATATTTTATCAGCGATGTGCCGGTCTCGACAAGTATTTTGCTGTCTACGCGTTGCGGCCAGGAAATGTTTCCACGGCGTATATTTCGGCGATACTAGCCGAACAGTCTCGGCAGCCGCCGCTGCAGATTTTTGGGAAGCAGTATTTCCATTGCGTCATCGACCGTAACGATACCGGCAATATCGCCTTCGTCATCGATGACGGGAAGCGCCAGCAAATTGTATTCGGATATTATCTGGGCCACGTCTTCCGCCGAATCCGACGTGCTGGCAAACCGGAAATCGCTGCGCATTACTTCTTCTAATTTTGCACCGGGATCAGCCAGGATAAGGCTTCGAAGGCTGATCAAACCGCACAGTCGCCAGGGCTGGTCAGGCTCGACAACGTACAGATAATAGATCATGTTTGGCGTTTCGGCCATCTGCCTCAGCCGCGAGATCGTATCACCGACCGTTAGATCGCGGGGAAACACCATGAACTCCGTCGTCATAAGTCCGCCGGCTGTATCGTGTTCATACGGCATAAGCTCGGCGACGTCGGCCTTTTCGTCCGGTTGCATTAGATTGAAAAGCTCTTCTGCTTTTTCGTCAGACAACTCGCCCAAAACGTCCACAGCGTCATCGGGCGACATCTCTTCGAGAATGTCGGCTGCACGCTCTTTTTCCATTTCTTCGAGAATTCGGGCCTGAGCCTCGGTCGACATTTCTTCGAGCGTGTCGGCGGCGATCTCGTTATCGAGGCTTTCGACCACCTCGGTTCGATGGATCGGTGAAAGCGTCTCGGCCAGCTGGGCGATCTCGACCGGATGCAGCCGCGAGAGCTTGTCTTTTGAAGATTTAAGCTGGACCGTCACAGTCGACGTGTCGGTCGCAAGATACCCGACATCAGCCCAATCGAGCACCTCGACCGGCCGGTCGCTGCCGTAAAAACCCTTTGGCATCAGCCGCCGCAAAAAACCCTGCAAGCTGACATCTGCGCCCGTCACACGCCACGTGTCGCCGGCATCGATCAACTGAACATCGTTGACACGCACGACCCGTTTTCCGTCCACATCGATCAGCTGATTGTCCAGAACGTCTTTCCCGAGAAGTACTTCACCCTGCCGGCGTTCAAAGGGCGTGATGTCGAGCTTCGTCGTTCCCAGACGGGCACCCTGTTCGTTTAGCGTTGAAACGCTTCGGCGGGGAATGAAAAAATTCCTGCGGCGAAAACGGGCGACCAGGCCGATCAGCGGCGGATAATCCTCACTCCCGTAACTGACCAGCACGTCATTGATCACGGCGATCTTTTCGCTCCGTGAATCTAATATCGGCCGGTTCAATATCTGGGAAAGATATAGCATTGACTAAAGATAACCGAAAATAGTGGTGAATGGTGAATTCTGAATTGAGAATTGCGAGTTGATCATTCAACATTCGCTAATCACCATTCACCATTCAGCATTTACCATTAATTCACCTTCTGCTAAACTAACTCCGCTGTGCCAAACATTGTTTGCCTTTTCAAAATGTTTTTGGAAGTTGCTGCCGATTGATTATTTCCTTGATATAGGTGGTTTTCTCCCTATAGGCGATCGGAAAACTTTTCACCCTCGCTAAAAATACAACAAAATTTCTGCCGTTCGGGCCCGACATATACTTCGGTTTCATCCTGATGCTACGACTCACTCTTATTCTCATACTGGCCGGCTGCACCTCGATCGCGACCCTGGCTCAGCAAAATCGATCATTCGATAATTTTGACCGTTCACAGGGCGTCCAGGTCATACTGCCGCCTCCGCCAATCGCTGTTTCGAAAAAAGCGAAACGGAAAAAGGGCACCCGCTGGGAAGTTGCCGTTGAAGATAAATTGGTCAAAAAGACCGCTCAGACGTCGATGACGGTCCGCGTCTCGGACGGCCTCGCCCAGCGTGAATCGGTTTATTACCCGACGACCAAGCTCGCTATGGGTTCAAGCACGCAGTTAAAAGGATTTACGACCGGCAACGCTGTGCATGACGGCTATATCGTCGAATCGAGCCACCGTTACGGCATCGACCCGCTGCTGATCTATTCACAAATGCATCAGGAGTCGACCTTTAAGATACGCGCTACATCGCCGAAAGGCGCCAGCGGTTTGATGCAGCTGATGCCGGCGACGGCCCGGCGATTCGGCGTCACCCAGATATACGATCCGCGGCAGAATATCGACGCCGGCGTCAAATACATGCGGTGGCTGCTCGATACATTCAACGGCGATGTCGTGCTCGCCCTTGCGGGATATAACGCCGGCGAAGGCGCGGTAATGAAGTACGGTTGGCGCGTGCCGCCATATCGCGAAACACAGGAATACGTGAGACGCATCACCAATCGCTATAACTCGATCTCAGATCCGAGCTATATTCAGTCGGCCCGCCGCGTCAGTCTTGATACGGCTGTACGGCTCGAAGCAAAAGCGTCGCGGCCGCTGACCGTTTTTGAACCGAATGCCCTGGCCGTCCGCCTGCCCGACGGTTCGATGATGCTTGTGAATCAATAGTTTATGAAAAGATGCTGACGTGGGTTTCTCTCTTCTCTACTCGTCTTTAGCGACATGCGGCCGGTTTGCTCCCGGCCGCTTTTTTTGACTTTGAGACACTACCAGGAAAATACACGTCCCCGTTTTTGCTGCCTGTGTCCCGGGGTGTCTCACCCCTGTCTCACGTCACTTTTTTAGCCTTAAGTATTTGTATTTGCTTATTTTACGCCTCGTGTCTCACGAATTTATCGCAAAAACTCGGCTTTGCAAAAACTTAAGTTCTTGTCAAAAAGGCGTTTACGGGATCGAACTCACGAATTACCCGTGAGGCACCTCCGCTTTTCTCTTTAGATCCAACGATTTAGATTTTCAAAGAACCTGAGCCGCCGCATAGGGGATCATCGGAATATTGTATCATACATTGTCAAGCGTATAATCAATGACACGCGCACTCCTCGACTTAGTTCTCAGACCCGTGATCGCTGGTCCGATCTGTACGACGGTATTTTGGAATGCTTTTATACAAACGTGGAATCGAGCGTCTCGACAACCGAATACACGTCATTTGACATCTTAGGACGTGTGACGGGGCACAAGCAGACAACCGATAGCGAAG
>JBDTMQ010000143.1:0-2165 GCA_039934155.1 Acidobacteriota bacterium
AGCATCTAAAGGTTGGACTTGTAGAGTTGAAATGAGATTATCAACTTTGGCGAGGCGCCATCCTATTCTATCGATTAATCGGGCATTATGTCGAACCTTTTCGAAACTCAACTTGAGGCCGTTCAGTCATGAAGATACTTGTTACCGGCGGCAGCGGCTATCTGGGCATTCACGTAAGGAAGTATCTAAACGCTGACGATCTATCGCGGCGAGCCGGTTTCGATATTTTAGATGAGAACGACGTCCGAATGGTTCGCGACTACGACGCCGTGATCCATCTGGCCGCTCAATTGGATAAATTACCCGAAGCCGCCGATCTGGTCTTCAAAACTAATGTCGAGGGGACGCTGAATCTGCTACGGCAAATGCGAAAAGACTCTGTCTTCATTTTCGCGTCGACGAAGGACGTTTACGGGCCTTTTGCCGATAATTTTCGCGAGGTGCCTGAAAAGTGCCCGACGTCCTATGCGAGCCAGTCGGCCTTGGAATGGTCGAAGCTTATTGCCGAAAGATATGTTGAGTACTATGCGCAGGCCAACGGTTTCCGTGCCTGCATACTTAGAATGTCTACCGTATTCGCACCGCAAAGCGATGGCAACGTTTCAAATTTTGTCGGCCATTATGCGGACGCCATAAACAAAGGAGAGCCGTTTATTTTGCCCGGAGACGGCTCTCCCACGCGCGATTTTCTTCACGTCGATGACTTTTCCGCTGCATGCGTGTCTTTCACGGAATCCATAATTCGCCGCGGGTTGTACAATATAGGCGGCGGCACTGCTAATGCTTTGACGTTAAATGGCCTTATTTCATTAATGGAAGAAGTGTCCGGCCTACAGGCTTCAGTCGATAAGTCGGCCAGCATCGACCCTCCTCGGCCTCTTAATTATGTAACGGATATAAAGCTCATTTCACAAGAGCTCGGCTGGGGACCGAAAATAAGTCTGGCCGAAGGACTAAAAAGCCTCTTTTGATTGCGCTGAATGAAGATACTTATTCGCGGAACTAATTGGATCGGTGACTCCATGATGTCTGTTCCCGCAATGCGGGAAGTCCGCCGTATCTTTCCTGATAGCCATATCACCCTCCATACCAAAAGCTCGTCCGAAGGGCTTTTTGAGAACGCAAGTTTTATCGATGACATAATCTCGTTCAAAAGAAACCGGTGGCCGGCGGTCGATGTTTACGACAACGTCACGTTTTTGCGCGATGAAGGGTTCGATCTGGCAATCCTATTTCCGAATTCCTTTGAGTCTGCTCTTACGGTATTTCTTTCCCGAATACCGATAAGGGTCGGCTACAACAAGGATGCCCGGGGCCTGATGCTCACTCATCCGATCGCGGTCCCCGAGTGGAAGAACCGGCGCCACGAGGTTTTTTACTATCTCAACCTCGTTGGCGAGTTGGAACGACGCCTGCTCGGACGTGATAGCGTTTCTTCGGCGACGCCTGACATTTCTATCGAGATCAGTAAAGAGAGAAAAAGGCAGGCCTTAAAGTTACTCGCGGCTGCCGGAGCTGACCCGGAAAAAAAGACCGTTTTGCTGGGTGTTGGTTCGACCAATTCTAACGCCAAGCGTTGGCCGACCGATCGTTACGCCGCTCTTGCTGATAGATTGACTACGGAGTGCGGAACTAACACTGTGCTTATAGGTTCGTCCGGCGATTCAGTTGTAGCGTCTGAGGTCGCTTCTATTGCAACGTCGCCGCCTATAAACCTCGTTGGCAGTACGTCGACCGCGGAAGCGGCATCGATCATAAGCGTCTCTGATCTACTGGTCTCGAACGATATGGGGCTTGCTCATGTGGCGCCGGCCGTGGGAACTCGCTCTATCACGATATTCAGGCACGATGTACCCTGCGCGCCGTGCATGCTGCGAGAATGCCCGATCGATCATCGATGCATGACAGGGATATCGCCCGCTGCTGTCTTTGACCAGGCCGCCATAGCTCTAACCGATCCAATTATGGAGATTTATGAAACGACCGGCAGTGTTTCTTGATAGGGACGGGACGTTGATAGAGGAAGTGAATTACCTTTCTCGCATCGAGGACCTAAAAGTCTTCCCTTTCTCTGCCGAAGCGGTTCAGATCCTGAAAGACCACGGTTTCCTCGTGTTAGTTGTAACTAACCAGTCAGGAATCGGCAGGGGTATTTTCGAGGAATC
>JBDTMQ010000144.1:0-4507 GCA_039934155.1 Acidobacteriota bacterium
CATAAAAAAGATTATCGGATGACGGCAGCGACGAGAGCGACGCATCGGAGCGAACAGACGGCGGGCGTTGAGTAAAGACAAGCGTTCGTTGGCTTCAATTCACCGCTGCTTTCACACAGGCACCGTCCGTCAGCTTCCGCCGCAATTCGTCAACGCTGGTCAATCCGCGCAAGCTGTGCATTTCGCTTTCCTCGTCTCGCGCCAACTGATAGACGCTCGGCTTTCCGTTTGCCGACACAACCGCGAAAAGATATTCCATCTCGACAAGTTTTTGACAATACATTCTTACTTGCCAATCGCTCCATGCCGTCATCTCGCGGATTTCGCGGCGTGTTAGCTGCACATCGCAAGCCTTGATTTTCAACTCGTCGGCCTTCTCCCGACATGCCTTTGTGATCGCCTCGAACATTCCGCGCACCGGCGGCGCCAGCTCGTCCATCGCCTTGCCTAGGATTTCTTCGGCCAGTTCGTTCGCCAATGCAATATCCGACAGCTCGACCTCGACGTATTCGATCTCGACTTCGCCGCGCCTGGCGGTTTTGATCTCTCGCTGGTATTGATGAAGCAAAGCAATCGAGTTGATCAACGACAGATATTTCTTCTGCTCGCGGCGGTGAATGAGCCTTTCGCTCGGATAGGTCAGATATTCGACAAACGGATTGACCACCGCCAAAGGCTTTAGCAGTCTCTGGGCGTGATGGTGAAGCCGCTTTATTTCTTCCGATTCGGCCTTTTCCAGAACGCCGGACAAGCTGTGTCCGTGTCTTTGCTGGGAAAGAATGATTCGCGTCTGCTCGATCGATTCGTTCATCGAAAGCTGCACAAAGCGGCTTCTGGTTTCCTCGTCGAACGCTTCGGCTGATGTCGTCGTTATCACGATCACGACCGGGCCGAACACTTCGTAATGCTCGGTCGAAAGTTTGCCGGTCGCCGGGTCCGTGCGGGTCGCGGCAATCGAAAGCCTTTGGTCGCTGGCAAGAGTTCGCAAACTGTAAACGGCTTCTTTCGCTCCCTCGTCCTCGGCGATGACCAGCATCTTACGTTGCAGCGAATACGGGTCTTTGTAAAAGAGTGCCTGGCCGGTCAGCCGCGTCACCCGGACAAGCTCCTCGGGCGGCACAAACGCACACAGAGCGTCCTGCAACGCCGATTTGCCAGCACCCGAACGAGCGACGATAAGCAAAGCAAGCGGCTCCGCCAGTTTCCGGCTGATCGATCCGAGGTAAGCCGTCAACACCGTCGAGCGTTCGCCGACCAGACCGCACCGGCGGAAGTCTTCAACAATTCGCTCACACAGCTTTTCGTCTTTCAGGAAAGCTATCGCCTCACGCTTCTCGGCCTCGGTCATCGCCGCCGTCGATTCCGTTTCGTTGGTCGAGGTCTTTCGCATCGACAGCCTTTCGGCTTCGAGCGTTTCGATCAGCGAAAGTAGATCGGCGTTTACGACCGATTCGTTCACGCGGCACACTTTGGCGGCTGTCTGCGCGAAGTTCGCCCTGGCCCTCGCCTGATAAAGATCGAGCGTGTCCAGGTGAAAGTTATTTCCGATGTTCAATCGCAGATTGATCTTCAGCTTTTCCAGCCCGACGCCCGTCAGCCCGCGCACTCTGTATTCGCGATAGTCGAAAGCGATCATTAGACTGCCGTCATTCAGATTTTGGATTGCGGATTGCGGATTTTGGATTTCTTCGCTCTGTGCTCTCTGTGTCCTCTGTGGTGAGATGACTTCCAAAAGCTCCTCAAGCGTTCCGCCGTTTGCAACGAACTCCGATGCGTCTTTTGCCGCCAACTCGACCACGCGGCTTTCTATGCCGGTTGCCGACAGCTTCTCGGAGAACTTTAGGGCGGCTTCGCGGCCCGCGTCGTCCGCATCGAGCATCAGCACAACGCGCCTGACTCTCGACTCCCGCAGATGTTCGAGGATCTCATCCGTCAGAGCGTTCACGCCGTAGCTGCACGTCACGTTCCTGATGCCGATCGACCACAGCGCCAAAGCGTCGATCACGCTCTCGGTCAGAATGATCTCGTCCGTCTCTTTCGCACCTGAAGGATTGAACACCCCTCGCCGCTTTCCGGCCAGGTAAAGATGCTGCTGCTTTTCAACGTGCCGGGCGTAAAGGCCGACTACCTGGTTCGTGCCCGCGTCCACCAGCGGAAAGACCACCGAGCCGTACATCGTCTCGTTGCCTTTTTCGTTCAAAAGCCCAAGTCGTTCGAGATTCGCTTTGCCGTCCGGGTTCACACGCCCGCGCAATGTGCCGTCAACATAGCCAAGGCGAAAGACCCGGACCGCTTCGGCACTGATGCCTCGGCATTGCAGATAGGCAATCGCCTTTTCGTTCTTCACCAGCGATTTGTGATAATAGGCAACGGCCTTTTCCAGATATTCGGCCTCGGCCTTCGGGCTTCGGCTTTCGGTCTTTGGGTTTTCCTTCCCGGCGTCTCCGCGTCTCGGCGGTTCAATTTCCTGCAATAAAGCAAACGCCTCCGCAAAGCCGATCCCGTCCGACTTCATCACAAAGCTAAAGACATCGCCGCCCTCGGCGCATTTCCCCAGGCAGTTCCACAAGCCTTTCCGCTCATCCACCGCAAAGCTCGGCTCACTATCGGCGTGAAACGGGCACAACCCCCAAAGCTGCCGCCCTTTCCTGCGAAGCTCAACGCCGCGTGAGCGAACTACATCAGCCAGGCTGACCGTCTGCTTCAACGCAAGAATGTCCTCGTTTTCGATTGCCATAGAAAAAGCTGTCAAGCGCGGAATACGATTTTCTAACTTTTTCAGATATACTAAACATAGTTAGATAATGCAAGCACGCAAGGATCATTTCTAAAAAGGCAGGTTTACAATGCACGACGAGATGAAAGGAAGACCGACGGAAAAAGAAGCACCGCTTTTCGGGCAAAGGCTCTCGGAAGCCCGCCGGGCCAAAGGCTGGACGCAGGCAGAACTTGCCGACGCTCTCGATACCAACGTGAAGATGATCGATTATTACGAAAGGCGGGCCGTCAATCCGGCTTTGGAAGTCGTGCAGGCCTGCGCCAAAGTCTTGGACGTGTCAGCTTCCTACCTTGTCGGCGCGGACGACGAGCCGCGAGCCTCAAAGAAAAGAACCGGCCCGGTCTCACCTCTCGAACGCAAGTTCCAACAGGTCAAGAAGCTCCCAAAGAAAAAGCAGGAGTTCATCCTGCAATTCCTCGACACGGTTTTAGAGAACAACCAGCAAAAGGCGTGAACAAAGAAAAAGACAGCCTCACAAAAAAGCTGTCAAGTCTTTTCTTCAATTTCCGACCCGCCGACCAGTTAGAAGCATTATGGCTAACCTAAAGCAGTTTCTTCCGCATCGTTTGGAAGGTTTACTGATGGGTATGAAGACTCATTTTCTTCAATTTGCGCAATTTCAAGAACATATAACGGCACAGACGAGTGTAACCTTTGCTTAAGGCAGTCAGTATGACACCACAACTGCTGACTGTGTTGTTTGTCCCCGGAACTGTCAACATTTGTTGTATAAAGAAGTCCGCCCACATCAAACCCAACCGATTCAATTCGCAGACCGCAAAAACAACATTGATACTCAATTTCCATAAAAAGTCTCCTAGCTTTCGCGGGCTATTTGATCGGTGAATTCCAGCCGTAATTTTGAGCAAGCCTTGTGACCGACTTCCAAGATATATTTTTCAAAGCAGTAACTACTCCTCTCTCACCTTGCACAAGCACGTTAAATTTGCCCGGCGCAACCTCCTTGAGAAAGACTCTTGCTCCGTCCCTTTGAAGCATTTGAGTGCCTGTTCGGGTTGCAGCAACTTCCGCCTGCGTAAAGCCACGAACGGCAAGTTGTCTAGCTCCATGAATTGTTGCAGTGGTTGCGGTGCTCGCCGCAGTGGTGGTTGCTGCCGTGGTTGCCGTTCCTGTGCCGGTTAGTCCAAGCGTAGTTATCCCCGCTCCGGCTGCCGTGCCGGTCGCCGCCATCACCACGCCCGCTCCCGTCCCGATGACAACCGCAGTTCCTGCTGCAAGCGCCACCGTCGTTCCTTTTCTAACCGATTCGTCGGCTATCGTGTTAACCAACCCCTGACAGTTGCACTGATAGACACTGGAAAAATCGCTCGTCGCCGCGTCCCGGTTGTCGAAGGTTGAGAAGCTGTTGGTGTAAGGGTTCAATCTGACCCAACCGCCGCCCTCGCGCTCGTAAACAAAGCTGCCCCTTCCCTGATCGTCATTCCCGCGCGTCCCGACAACAGAGGTAAAGCCATCCTCGACGGTATCGTTGTCCCCGAACCATTTATATCGGTCCTGGGCCGAATTGAAATACCAACTCAAGCCGTCCGGATCGGTAATATTTATCGGGTTGTTCCCGACATATGCGTATGCATTCCAAGTTTGAGGATTATCTGCCGAAGCTCCTGCATTTTCCGGGTCAACGGAATAGAACCTGCCAAGCTTTGATGAGTAGTATCTAGCTTGTGCGAAGTCCAAGTCAGATTCAATGTCTCTTTCATAGCCGGT
>JBDTMQ010000145.1:0-1907 GCA_039934155.1 Acidobacteriota bacterium
GACACAGGCGCGCTCGAACGTCCAAACCGCACGGTCGAATGTCGAACAAAATCGTATTGCCGCCGGTGCCAAACAGAGTCAGATCGAACAGGCAAAAGCGGCGGCCAGGACCGCCGAGGCGAATCTGGCACAAACGCATGCCCAAGTCTCGCAGGCCGAATCGAACCTCCAACTCGCCCGTGTCGAATTCGATCGACGAAACGAACTATTCCGTAAAGGCGATATTTCGCGGCAGTCTCTCGATCAGGCAACCAACGCTTTTCAGACAGCCCAGGCACAGCTGAACGCCGCGAACAAACAGGTGTTGGCGGAGCGGGCTCGCGTTGATGAAGCACAGGCCGCAGTGACGACGGCCAGCGAGAACTATCGGGTTCTCGTCGTCATTCATCGTCTTCACGGCCGTTTCATCGGGCGTGCTGTTGATCTCGTTCGTCATCTGGGAATTAACAACCGAAGAGCCGATCGTCAACCTGCGCGTCTTTTTAAACCGCAATTTTGCCGTCGGCTGTGTGTTGATAGGATCTGTCGGCGTGGTGCTTTACGGGTCCACAGAGTTGCTGCCATTGTTTCTGCAAACGCTGCTCGGCTATCCGGCGATCGAAAGCGGACTTGCCGTCAGCCCGCGCGACGTCGGCGCTATCGTCTCGATGGTCATTGTCGGGCGAATGATCAGCCGGCTCGATTCGCGCTACCTGATCGCATTTGGATTCAGCGTGCTGACGGTGGCGACCTATATGTTCGTCGGGCTCAACCTTTATATTGCCCAGAGCAATATTGTTTATCCGATGCTGATCAGCGGATTTGCTATGGGATTTGTGTTCGTTCCGCTGACGACGATGACGATGGCGACACTTCCGCAGGACGAGATCGGCAACGCGACGGGAATCTATAATTTAATGCGTAACACGGGCGGCAGCATCGGAATATCGATCCTGGCATTTCTGCTCGCGAGAGGTTCTCAGGTGCATCAAGCGAATTTAACGACACACACGTCGCCGTATGATCCGGCGTTTCAGCAGCTGGTCGAGCAGATAAAAACGTCGATGGCCGGCGCCGTCGACACCGTCACGGCGACGCAGCAGGCGTATCAGATCATCTATGGAATGGTCGTCAAACAGGCCATGGTCCTGTCTTATCTGGATTGTTTTCGGTTACTTACGGTAATGTGCGCAATATCGATCCCCGCCGCGTTTCTATTCAAACGCGTAAGACACGCAAAAGCCGTCGAAGGCGCTCATTGAAACAGAGCGGCCGGAGCTTTACTTATTCGTTCTCGATAGGCGGAGGCTTTGGCGTCGGACCATTGGGCGGCGTCACGGTCTTTTCGGCGGATGAGCCATTTTTGTCAACACCGAGCTGCGCCATTATCTCAGGTAGATTCAAACCTAAAGCCTGGAGCTGCTGAAGCAATGAGAAGATCAGTGTCGGCGTGGTTTGAGCAAACCGGTGGATGCCGCTGTCGCCATTGTGCCCGTTGCCGCCCTGATCGATCATCACGATCTTATCGATCTTGCCCAGCGGCTCGGCGACTGCGCGAAAAACAGGGGCTGACGATTCGATGATCGCGGGAAGTTTCTCGAGGATCGTTTGCAGTCGGGCCGCATCGTTGAATTCGCGCCACGCGGCGGCTTTTTCTTTAATGGCGGCGGCTTCGGCCAGACCTTGTGCCTCGATCGATTTGGCCTGAGCCAAGCCGGTGGCCTGAAGCTTTTCGGCTTCGGCAAGACCGACGGCACGGATCTTTTCGGCTTCCGCCTTACCTTCGGCGGCGACGGCGGCTGCCCGGCCCTGCCCTTCTCTTTCGAGGGTTTGCGCGTCGGCTTCGGCAATCGCGATCTGTGCCTGTTTACGGCCCTCGGCCTCGAGAATAGCGGATTCCTGCAAGCCCTGAGCACGCAGGACAGCCG
>JBDTMQ010000146.1:0-4265 GCA_039934155.1 Acidobacteriota bacterium
TCGGTGACGGCACGACCAGCGAGGGTGAATGGTGGGAAGCGCTCAATACGGCAAGCAATCTCAAGCTCCCGGTCATATTCGTCGTTGAGGATAACGGCTATGCGATCAGCGTTCCCGTCGAGGTAAATACGGCGGGCGGTGATATCTCAAAGCTCGTGTCGGGCTTTCCGGATCTGTTCATACAAAAATGTGACGGCACCGACCCACTCGAATCCTACGCCGCATTCAAAAACGCGGTCGAATACTGCCGAGCTCGCAAAGGTCCGGCGTTCATTCACGCAAAGGTCATCCGTCCGTATTCGCATTCCTTGTCGGATGACGAAAAGCTTTATCGCCCCGACGAAGAACGTCAGGCCGATGCGGCGATCGACCCGATCAAGACCTACGCTGAATTCCTGATGACCGAGGGGATCGTTTCGTCGGAGGACCTGGAAAGCCTGAGGCACGAGATCGACGCCGAGATCAACGCCGCGGCCGACGTCGCTATCGAGTCGCCGCAGCCGGCA
Source organism: Acidobacteriota bacterium (assembly GCA_039934155.1). Taxonomy (GTDB): domain Bacteria; phylum Acidobacteriota; class Blastocatellia; order Pyrinomonadales; family Pyrinomonadaceae; genus OLB17. The sequence continues at coordinate 507 of JBDTMQ010000146.1, forward strand.
CCCGAAACTGCCCTTCGCAATGTTTATTCCCCGGATGTCGACCCGACCGACCGGTCGCTTTTCGATACAGAGGACGGCGCGGAATTAAGCGGGAACGCCGGTACAATGGTCGACCTGATCAACCGCTGTATGCATGAGGAAATGGAGCGTGATGAGCGGATCGTCGTATTCGGCGAGGATGTGGCCGACGCCTCACGCGAGGAATATCTGGAACGCGTGAAAGGAAAAGGCGGCGTTTTTAAGGTGACCGCCAACCTTCAGCGAAAATTCGGTTCTGCGCGTGTTTTCAACTCGCCGCTGGCCGAGGCAAACATCGTCGGCCGCGCGGTCGGAATGGCGATACGCGGATTGAAACCGGTCGTTGAGATCCAGTTTTTTGATTACATTTTTCCGGCGTTCCATCAGATCCGCAACGAGGTCGCCGTTACCCGTTGGCGAAGTGACGGTGACACAAAATGCCCGATGGTCATGCGCGTTCCCATCGGCGGATATCTAAAGGGCGGCGCCGTTTATCACTCGCAATCCGGCACGACACTGTTTGCCCACACACCCGGACTGAGGATCGTTTATCCATCGACGGCACTCGACGCGAACGGATTGCTTCGCACCTCGATCCGCTGCGACGATCCGGTACTCTTTCTAGAGCATAAACATCTGTATAGGCAGATCTATAATAAATCACAGTATCCGCCAAAGGATTTTTTGATCCCGTTTGGTAAGGCGAAAACGGTGCGTGAGGGAAGTGATATTTCTATAATCACTTTCGGCGCGCTTGTAGAAAGGTCTAATCAGGCGGCAAAACGTCTTGAGCAGCAGGGAATCTCAGTCGAGATCATCGACCTGCGAACGCTTGTGCCCTACGATTGGGAAGCTATCGCCGAGTCGGTCAAGAAAACCTCGCGCGTCATCGTCGCCCACGAAGACCCGATCTCGTACGGCTATGGCGCCGAGATCGCCGCCCGCATCTCTGACGAGCTTTTCGAATTCCTCGACGCACCCGTAAAACGTGTTGGGGCCACCGACACATTCGTTGGCTATGCCCCGCAGCTGGAAGATTTCATACTGCCGCAAACCGAAGATGTTGAAAAGGCGGTGCAGGAATTGATGAAGTATTGATCAAGTATGGTGTAAGCTGCCCCGCTGGCCGCATGGCGTGATCCATTTGTTTTGTGAGTGAGCAATTTCAACATTCTCTTGGATACCTCGCTTCGATCGGTGATGAAAGGGGTATGGGCGTCTTCGCCTCTCGGGATATTGAGATGGGCGAGGTTGTCGAAATCGCTCCTGTAATTTTGATCGAAACTGAGTTCGATAATCTAGAAATATCCCTACAGCGACGAGTATTCAATTGGGAACGTCTCGCATCCGTTTCAGAGGTAAGTGCGATCGCGTTGGGCTACGGCAGCATGTATAACCACGAAAATCCGGCCAACATGCGATACAGCTCCGCTTTCGACGGCCAAGCGGTCATGTTCATTGCGGCCAGGTCTATCACTTGTGGAGAAGAACTGACAATTAACTATAATCGTACGGGCGGCGAACCTGTGTCTGATGAAGACGTGTGGTTCGAGACATGCGGCGTTACGCCGTGGGTTTGCGATAAAGACGACAACGCAATTAATTCAACTAAATAGGAGATCAAACATGGGATACGGCTTAGTGGGAGATTGGGTCGGGGGAATTCCGATGACGTCTGAGCGGCTCGAAGGTATCAAAGAAGCGTTGATCAAGGAAGGAGTTTCGGATGCGGGGGCCGGGCAGTTCATTCGTTCGGAAACAGTAGCTACACTATCAGACCGTCAGGCACTTCTTGGAGTTATTAACAAGGTCGTAAGGTATTATCCTCGTGTTCGTCATGGGAAAGGTGGGAAGGGTTGAAGCCGACTTATCCGTGTGCGCCGCCGGCTTGCTGGGAGCTTCAACTACGGCGTCGTTCGAAAAACTGAGTATCACACTGTAAAGGGGTGCTATATGAAAGTGCTGTTCAGGCGTCAGGCGGATGCCGGTGCATTCCCTCGTCGCTGGCTTACCGATTCTGATACAAATTCAGTGGAGCCCATAGATATTAGTTATTCTATATGTCAAATGTCGTAGTTCAGGCCATCGGAATGTCGCTCGACGGTTTTGCCGCCGGGACAAACCAATCATTAGAAAATCCACTCGGCGTTCGCGGGCCGGAGTTGATGGAGTGGTTCTTTCCGACGAAGACCTTTAAAGATCAGCACGGAGGCGAGGGCGGCGAGACGGGAATTGATGACGATTTCGCGGCCGCTTCGATGGCCGGAAAGGGTGCATGGATACTGGGGCGAAATATGTTCGGACCGATCCGCGGTCGCTGGCCGGACGAAGAATGGAGAGGCTGGTGGGGCGACGAGCCGCCCTATAACGTCCCGACCTTTGTTCTTACGCATTACCCGCGCGATCCAATCGAGATGAAAGGCGGCACGACATTTTATTTTATTACCGACGGCATTCACTCGGCTCTTGAAAAGGCAAAGTCTGCTGCGGGCGACAAAGACATTCGCATTGGCGGTGGACCGTCGACCATCCGTCAGTTCCTTGCGGCGGGTCTCGTCGACGAGATGCATCTTGCACTACGACCCGTCATTCTTGGAACCGGCGAACCGCTTTTTGCGGGCCTCAACGTTCGCGAACTGGGTTACGAGGTCGCACGAATGGTGCCCGGCGAACGGGCCGTACATATGTTCATTAGGCGCACCGCTTGATCACACCGAAAATAGCCGTATGTCGCGCCATGCGACGAGTGATCCGTCGGAGCGCTTCTCAAGCTTTACGATCGGGTTGAACCCGCCGCGTTTTCCAGCCAATGATCTCTCTTGCGGCGCGATCAGACGGTCGCCTTCGAACAAAATAGAGTCGATCCAATCTTCGCGTTGCTCTGTCGTCGTGACCGTCATATGAATATGCGCCGCCCACTTATTCTCCGGGTACGGTGCTGCCTTTATAGTGCGAAATTCATATCGCCCTCTGTCATCCGTCAGCAGCCACCCGCGAAATCGTCCGTGACGATGCTGTCCGCCTCTTCCGTAATAACCCTCAAAGTCAGTGTGATAAAGATAGATCAGCGTGTTAGGCGCCGGCGTTTTTTCATCGGCCTTAAAAACCGTGCCCGAGATGTGTATTGGTTCGCCTTTGTCGGATTCGTTGGCGAGCACTGAGCGCCATGCGACCGTATCAGGGACGTTGGCAGCACCGGTCCAGTTCTCACCGGTCCGTCCGTTTTGGCGCAGTCGGCCAAGCAGGGTATTGTCAGGCTTTTTTCCCGCGACCTGTGTTCCGCACGCGGCGGTCAACAGGGGAAACGCTGCCATTGCAGCGGCGGCCCGCTTCAAAAAGCTCCGGCGATCTTCCAAAACGTTCATCAGAATCACCTCCGTTAGTTGATATAGACGTAGGATGCGACCAGAGACCGTTTTGTTTCAGATGGAACTTAATTTATATACGCCTGTTGCCAGCCGCCGGGCAAACCCCTCATCTACCAGTTGATGATTTGCAAGTCCCGCTTCCCAACGCTGAAAACCGAACACCCGCGAAAGATCGCCGATCAGCGTCATTCCGCACATTTCGAGATAGCAGCGCGCAAGTTCACGTACAGCGACCTCGCGTGTTATTTTTTTCACAGTCTGTTTTGGAAAGCGCGCTTCGGCGAGCGTCCAGATATAAGTAAACTTCGGGCTGTATAAAACTTCCAGCGGCATTACCTTCATTGTCCGCTGCAGCTTGTCGAGCGCCTTGGTG
>JBDTMQ010000147.1:0-2956 GCA_039934155.1 Acidobacteriota bacterium
CGTGGTGGATATATAACTCGGGCGGCGGCATCACAAACCAAAACTTCGGCCAGGCAAGCGATCGTCCAATACCGAATGCTTTTGTTGACCGATGACCGAACAACTTTTGGGAATTGAACTGGCAGACCGAGATCATAATATGTTCAAAACAACTCAAAATCGACTGCTTCCGGCTCTAATAATTACTGCTTTTGCTGTTGCTGCCATCTTGGCTCAAGCTTCCGCAGTCAGTGCCCAAGACACGTTGACCGGCGCGTTTCAGGGCACTGTTTTCAACAACGTTTCGGGCGTTTATCTTGGCGGTGCCACGGTGGACATTACCAGTGAAACGACGGGCGTTATTTACAGGCTGACCTCGGATTCCAACGGGCGATTCTATCAGGGTCTGTTGTCCCCGGGATGGTATCAGATCAACGTGTCGATCACCGGTTATAAGGGGCGACTCTTACGTCGTGAAATAAAGGTTTCGGTGACCGGCGAGATCGTTCCGGTGCCGGTCCCGCTTGAACCGGAAGCTCCGGGAGTTGTAACGCCGCCGCCGACGGCCGCCGAACCAGCCGCCGACATTCGTACACAGATCAATACGTCTGATGCACGGCGGGATGCTTCGTATAAGACGGAGGAGCTTGCTGCACTGCCGCTGGGCGGCGTCACGATAACCAGAAGTTTTGACGAGCTCGGTTTGCTTGCGCCGGGTGCGGCACCACCGCCGCAAACGATCGGCGATGTGGCCGGGCCTGGCGTCGGTCCGGGCGTCGGCTCGGCAGGGCAATTTTCTGTGAACGGCATCAGGTCGCGGGCGAATAATTTTACCGTTGACGGCTCGGACAATAACGACGAGGACATCGGCGTGCGTCGACAGGGCTTTGTCGCGCTCGTGCCGCAGCCGATCGAATCGATCCAGGAATTTCAGATCATAACGCTGCTCGCACCGGCACAATTCGGCCGTAACATCGGCGGCCAGGTCAACGCCGTCTCAAAGGGCGGCGGCCGCGAAGTTCACGGATCGCTCTACGGATTTTTTAACTCAGACAAGCTGAATGCGAGGAACTTTTTTGATTCAGAAGGCGGGCAGGCGTCGGCGCCGTTGACCACTGCTTCGGGCCAGGCGGTCCTGCTCGACGGTCAGCCGTTGATCGTAACGAACGACGCCGGCAGCAAGGATCCGCTGACAGCGATGCAGGGCGGCGGAACGCTGGGCGGTCCGATCGTCGCAAACAAAGTGTTCTATTTTATTTCGGGTGAATACGCAAAGATCAACGCAGCGCGCGAAATGCACTTTGCCGTCCCGACCGTCGAGGAACGCGGCCCGTTCGGTACCGGCGCCACGGGGATATTCGTCGATCCATTCCTGTCGGCCACAAACCCAAATTCTCGAATAAGCGCGGTGCCGAATGATTTTCTCGGTTCGGGACTGATCATCGTTTTTCCATTTGCGAATGATCCGACAGGTGTCTATGGTGCGAATACATTTACACAGGTGCTTCCGGCCGGCGGCCGCGGCCTGACACTGTCTGGCCGGGCAGACTATAATTTTGCACCCGGCGACCGTCCGCAATTATTTACCGTCAGATATAATTTTACAGACGACAAAAAAGACATTCCGGCCGTCAATGAAGCACTTTTTTCGTCGGTGCTTTCCAAGATCCGAACGCATAATCTTTCGACATTCCTGAACAGCCGTCTGAACAGTCTCAATTCAGAAACGCAGCTGTTAAATCAGTTTCGATTCTCGATCGGCCGGACGCATTTGAATTTTGCCGAGATCCGGGATCGTCAATTCATGGTCCCGAGCCTCCTGTTCCCAAACGAACCGTTCCTGCTTAACGCACCGTTTCGGTTTAATCTGACTACTCCAGCGGCGTCGGGCGTGGCGAACACCGGGCCGGTAAATTATGCGAGCACTGTTCCGCTTGCCGGAACACCGGTCTCGACGACAGCCGAGGATTTTTTCGGCGGGCCGGTGGGCCAGATCACAGTTGCTGGTTTTAGCCCGGTCGGAACAGACGTCTACAACTTTCCGCAAGACCGAAAGAACACCACGCTGCAACTTGCCGATGGGCTGACGTGGCAGACCGGCCGCCATGCCGTCAGCGTTGGCGCAGATATTCGCCGCACTGATCTCGACAGCGATCTGCCGCGACTATCGCGCACATCGCTGAATTTTAACGGCGTTCCGCGACTGATCGATAACGGAAGCAGCGGATTTAGATTTCCGACCTCGGCAGATCCAAACCCGATCGTTCGCCCCGCCGATCTTTTGAGTTTTGGCGCGGCGACCAACGCATTGCTGACACTGAATGTCGATCGGCCCGATTCGAAAGTAAGGTTGCGCTTTTATCAATTCGATTTTTATGGCCAGGACACCTGGCGGGTCAGTCCAAACTTTTCCGTTTCTTTTGGTTTGCGTTACGAATATAACTCCCCGGTCAACGAGGTCGATCATCTGATCGAAAACACATTCACCGACGATCGTTTATCGCTCGTCCCGGGATTAAGCACTTTTATCGACGGGCGGACACACCTTTACGAACCCGACCGCAATAACTTTGCGCCGCGGGTCGGCATTGCTTACTCGGGGAATCCTTTTGGCCCAGGCCGTCCCAGCGTTTTTCGTGCGGGTTACGGATTGTTTTACGATCAGGTCCTCGGCGCGGTGGCGAACCAATCGAGAAATGTTTTCCCGACCTTTTTGACATTCAATTTTGCGGCAATGAGCGGCACGTCACTCACTGCCCTGCAATACCAAAACCCGTCAAACACGATCTACGGTACAAACCAGGGTATAAATGTGCCGGTCGTAACACCAGGCACGATCAATCAATTCAATCCGGCGATGCCATTCGCCGAGTACCTGAACTTCGTAAGCGTAAATTTTCCCGACGCGATCGGCGCCACGCTGCCAGATCGTAACCTTGAGATGCCGATGGCGCATCACTATTCGGCCGTGTTCGAG